>JAUYSF010000401.1 GCA_030696435.1 Desulfoprunum sp.
CTCCCAGCAGAGTATAGAAAAAATTGACGATCTGGCCGAGGGCACAGCGAAAATGTCTGGCAGAACCGCATTACACCTTACCCGGCGCCCCGGTGAAACCTCTTTTCAACAGGTCGCGCAGATCCCAGCCCACACAATAGACCGAGAGCAGACCGAGATCGTGGATATGCAGATCGCCGTTCTGATGGGCAGCGCGGACCTCGGCTGGGTAAATTTTGTTCAACCAGTAGGTTTTACTCACCTCGCTGGAGATATAGTTGTTCAGTCCCTGCAGCGAGTAGGACATATTGGAGTTTTCCTGGACCTGCCAGTCAAGTTTCTGCAGATAGCCATCAATCAGCTCAAGATCGGTTTTCGTGACCATGTCGCGGAGGCGGGCATGCTGGTCACGGTAGAGGATATAGGCCTTGGCCGTCTTTTTGTAGACCGATGACAGCAGCACCTCTTCGACCAGATCCTGAATATCTTCGACGGTCGGGATCTCGGTGCTAAACATATTCTGGGCGATGGCCAGGACCTGCATGGTGAGCCGACGTGCTTCAGGCATGCCGATCTCGCCGGTGACCAGACCTGCCTTGGTGAGTGCGTTGGTAATCTTTTCGGCTTGAAAGGGGACGAGACGCTGGTCCCGTTTCCTGATCGAGGTGAACAACTGGACGGACTGCAACGCAATAGTCTGGGACATAACTCTCTCCTTGACGCGAGGTGACGAGTGAATGGGGTTACAGCCCGACTGCTGTTGGGGCTGCTGCTTTACGGTAGGTTTTCGGACTTCCAGGCGTATTGTGGCCTACTGATTATCCCTTCCCAGCCATTCCGGCCAGTGGTTACGATAACGTTCGTTCCTGATTACCGCTGCGCGACAGTTCCGGATTCTCACCGGATTCCCTTTGTATTCTTTTTCAAGATATCTTGAGAAAGAACCGCTTGAACACTATATAGAGTATTGTTCTGGTTTGGTCAATCGATATGTAGTATACATAGTTCGTTTTTTTGCGCGATTGGTACGGCCTGATTTTAGCTGAGGCGGGTGGCGGATTGTGGCAAACGCTGACTTGTAAGTTTGGGGATTATTCGTCGAGCACATGTTTTTGCCGGTCGTGTCATCAAGGCCCGGAGAAAAAATAACACCAGGATTTTTGACTTCTTGAAAAACTCACGATACCATTAGAGCAGTATAATAAGCCGACTCTCGGCGGGTACCATTTGTGGAAGGCAGGAGATTGATTGTTCCGCTACTCGGTCGGTGGGGGAAGAATTGAAAAAATGATGGCGAGGGATCGGATCGGTGGCAGCGGAATGGGAATGAGCAATGCCTGAGATTTTAGTAGTTGATGATGATGTTGATATCTGTCGGATGCTGGAAAAAAAACTCCAGCGTTCCGGCCATCAACCTTCTCTTGCCAATACCCTGGCGGATGGATTGATTAAGGCGGAAGGCGGAGCCTTTGACGTGATCCTGCTTGACGTGCAGATGCCTGACGGCAACGGCCTGGAGTTTATTCCGAGGTTCAAGGCCTTGCAGTCGAACCCCGAAATTATCATCTTTACCGGCCATGGAGATCTTGATGGCGCCGATAAGGCGATCAAAAGCGGGGCCTGGGGTTACATTGAAAAAGCCAACGTGATCAAGGAGCTAGACCTGCCGCTGACCCGTGCCCTCGAATATCGGGAGGAGAAGAGGAGGAGCAAGATTTCTCCCGTCTATCTGAAACGAGAAAAAATTATCGGCCATAGCAAAAAGATAAATGCCTGCTTTGACAAACTTGCCAAGGCGGCTGCCAGCGAGGCCAATGTCCTTATCAGCGGCGAGACCGGAACCGGTAAAGAACTTTTCGCCAGAGCCATCCACGAAAACAGTAGTCGGTTCGCCAAGAACATTGTCACGGTTGACTGTGCATCCCTCCCTGAATCCCTGATAGAAAGCACGCTCTTCGGACACAGCCGGGGAGCCTTTACCGGTGCCGATAGATCGCAGGATGGCCTTGTCAAACACGCCGACGGCGGCACCCTTTTTCTCGATGAAGTTGGTGAGTTGCCGCTTGCCATGCAGAAAGCCTTTCTCCGAGTCCTGCAGGAGCACAAGTTTCGGCCGGTGGGGTCTTCACAGGAACAGACCAGCGATTTCCGGGTGGTGGCCGCGACCAATAGAAACCTTGAGGAGTGTGTTAAGGCCGGTACCTTTCGCAGTGATCTGTTTTACCGTCTCCAGTCTTTGACGATTCACCTTCCGCCCCTGCGCGAACGAAAAGAAGATATGCTCGAACTGGTGGTACACAGTATTACCAGGTTGTGCGCCCGGACGAATGTCGATTTGAAGGGCGTTTCCCCTGATTTTATCGAGGCATTGACGAGTTATGACTGGCCGGGAAATGTGCGGGAGCTGTTCCAGACACTGGAGCAGGTTTTTGCCAATGGCAAACATACCAGGATCCTCTTCCCCCATCATCTGCCCGAGAAAATCCGTATCAGCCACGCGCATGATGCCCTGAAATCGGCCGACGACCTCCCAGTAAAGGAGCGGTTTTTGCCGGAGCCAACGGGCATTTTACCGGACTGGCGCCAGGCCAAGGAAACATTTGAAGGGGAGTACATCAGAAAACTCATGGTCAGAGCCCAGGGTGATATCAGAGAGGCCTGTAGCCTCTCCGGGATATCAAAGGCCCGGCTGTATCAGCTGCTCGGTAAATATGAGCAGATACCCTCCCGTCCTGCCAAGTGGCAGAGTAACTGAAGGGCTGCTTTTTCTCCTCGCGTTCTCCAGGTTCAGGCAAAGCCTGCTCAACTACCGGCTGCATCTCCTTGTGGCCGCATATCGCCAGTGGCCATGAATCGCTCGTGCAGGCGAAACACCTCCCCGAGGATATGGGGCTCGTGGCCGCCCGGATTCTTCAAAGCTCGCTGATAGTAATCCCACAAGAGGTCCCGGTAGTCCGGATGGGCGCATTTCTTGATGACCTGTTCGGCCACCTGGCGGGGAGTGAGGGAGCGGGTGTCCACCAGGCCGAATTCAGTGACGATGATAGCAACCGAGTGTTCGCTATGATCGACATGGGAGACCATGGGGACGATCGCCGAGATCTTGCCGTCCTTGGCCGTGCTCGGCGTGACAATGAAGGAGATGGCACCGTTTCTGAGAAAATCTCCCGAGCCGCCGATACCGTTCATCAACTGGGAGCCCATGACATGGGTTGAGTTGACATGGCCGTAAATATCCACTTCGATGGCGGTGTTGATGGCGACAATCCCCAGACGGCGGATGACTTCGGGAGAATTGGAGATCTCCACCGGCCGTAGTACCACCTTTTCCTTATAGCGATAGAGTTCGTTGAAAAATCGTATTCTCGCCTTGTGCGACAGGGTCATGGCCGAGCCGGAGGCATAGCGGACCTTACCCATGTCGATCAGGTCCAGGACCGAATCCTGCAGGACTTCGGAATAGATGTCGATATTGTGATAGAAGTCGTCAGTGAGAAAACCGCTGAGCACGGCATTGGCCACATCGCCGACACCGGACTGCCAGGGCAGGGAGGCCGGCAGCCGGCCTTGGCGAATCTCATGCCTGACAAAATCAAGGATTTGCAAGGCGATCTGTTGAGAGACCTCGTCCGGTTCGGTAAAAACGGCACAGCAATCCTCTTCATTGCTGAAAACGATGCCGACGACGCGGTTCGGGTCCATTTCGATGAACGGTTTGCCGATGCGATCCGAGGTCCGGTAGATCGGGATGGGCATCCGGTAGGGCGGATCCTCAGGGATGAAGATATCGTGGATACCGTAGAGATCCTCTGGTTCAGGGCATATCTCGATAATGATCTTCTTGGCCTTTCTGACGTAACTTGGGGTGTTGCCGACGGACATGGTGGGGATGAGATGTCCCGCTTCGGTGATGGCCAGGGCCTCGACGATAGCCACATCGACCTCGCCCCAGTTTCCGGCCCTGACTTGCCCGGAGAGCATCGACAGGTGATCGTCTTTGAAGTGGATGCGGCCCTCATTGATCTGCCTGCGCATGGTCCGGTCGCTCATATAAGGGCGTCGCCAGGCCACCAGACCGGCCTCCGCCAGAATGCCGTCGACCGATTCCCCCGTTGAGGCCCCGGCGAACAGGTTGATTTTGAACTGTTCACCGGTCTTGGCCCGCCGCACTAACTCTTTCGGGATCAGTTTGGGATATCCTGAGGTGAAGCCTGAAATAAACAGATTCGTGCCGTCTTGGATATGTTGTGCTGCTGTCTTGGCATCGGTGATTTTGTCGAGTAAGGCCGGGTAGTGTATTCGGTTTTGCATAGGTGGATGCTGTTTCCTTGTCACAATTGTCGGGCTTTGTAATATCCTGTTTCCTTTTTTACCGTCGCTGCCTGTTGGCAATCACTTTTCCCAGAGCTCGGCGACGGTATAGGGTGAACCGGGACCTTGCCAGAAAGCGCCGTCGACATAGCGGTAGCCTTTGTCGAGTGCGCCGATTTCGTTCATATCGCTGTCATCAAGCCGGATACTGCCGGCATCCAGATTTTGCCTGAGCCTCTGTGGATTGACTGATTTAGGGATGACAATCGTGCCTCGGTTCAGCGCCCAGGCCAGCAGGATGTGGCCGGCAAGGACCCCGTGTTTTTCGGCGATACGCAGTATCGTTGGGTCTTGCAGGAGGACGGGCTCCTTGTCCTTTTTCATGCCCTTTGCCCGATCGCCGGAGCCAAGAGGGGAATAGGCTGTGAGCAGTATGCCGTTTTGCCGGCAATATTCAAGCATGTCGCTCTGCTGGAGATAGGGATGCAGCTCGATCTGGTTCATCGCAGGCGGAATCACGGCTTCGCGTCGAAGGGCATCGAGCTTTTTGATATTGAAATTACAGACGCCGATATGTTTCACCAATCCCTTCTCGACACAGGCCTCCATGGCCCGCCAGGTGGCCAGGGTGGGGATCTCTGTCAGCGGAATATAGTCCTTTGTGGTCCGGGGGAAAAAGACCTCATGGCTGAAGGCGACCGGCCAATGGATGAGGTAGAGGTCCAGATAGTTCAGTTGCAGATCGGCCAGGGTCTTTTCCAGGGCAGGTTGGACCTGCTCCGGTGCGTGGGCGTTGTTCCACAGCTTGGAGGTCAGCCATAATTCTTGACGAGTTACTGCGCCTGAGCCGGTGACCTCGGCTATGGCGGTACCCACTTCTTTTTCATTTTCGTAGGCCGGAGCACAGTCAATATGTCGGTAGCCGATGGCAAGGGCCTCTTTAACTGCGCTGTAGACCTGGCCTTTTGAGGATTTCCAGGTGCCAAGGCCAAGGGCCGGTATCTGTAGTTTTTCTCTTAATGTCTGAAATGTCATGACAATCTCCTGTTGTTGTGGATCTGAAGCGAGAGCCTCTTCCGCCAAGTTGTATCTCTCAATATTTTCGACGTAAAAGCGAGATAATAGGGACATTATGCGAAAAGATCAAGTTGAGCGTGATGCTCATTTTTTCCTTTCGGCAGCGCGGTACGTGTATGTACTGTCTCGTCGCTGCTCGCTTGCCTGCTCGGTCTCATCTTGAATTGGAGATGGAATCAGCTTCGATAAATCTCATGATAACGGTAAGATGTAGATATTTCGGCAATTTTTCTGGTGCCAACCTTGCAAATTCATCGGGCTTGGTGATACAATTGTCTGAAAATGTTCGCATCCTACCTGCGGTGGGGGCATAAACTAACTTTCTGCTTATTAATGCATTAATAAGCAGTCGGTTTGCTTTGGCGTCAATATTGCGTGGTCATTGGCTAATGCAATCCAGCTCTTTGCCTCAGGACAGGAGCGCAAGGTCAGCAGTTTGAATCTATTCCGGCAGGCACCTTATATGGAGGGTGGTGCAAGGCCGACGACAGCATCTTGTTCTCAAAAAGAAGTGCGCCCCTCATGGGGTGTATCTTCGGCCACGGCGGCCAGCCGGAGACTTTTTTGTATTTTTTTCGAACCAACTGTAAAAAAAGAGGGATGCGATGAAAATTCAGGAAGTGAAAAAAATGGCAATCGATAAAGGCATAAAGGCCGGCAAGATGAAAAAAGCCGAGCTTATCCGCACCATCCAAACAAAGGAAGGGAATATTCCCTGTTACCAGACGTCAGCCTTTGACTCGTGTGCTCAGACAGGTTGTTGCTGGCGCAACGAGTGCATGAATTTCAGCTGATTCAGCTCATATCAGTATTCCTACCAAAAAAGAAAACGAAAGGTTGTCAGGATGTCAAGCATCTTAAAATGATGATGCAACATGTTTGATTTTCAAGGAGGAATGCCATGCGAGAAATTCGTCAGATCATTGTGCCTGTGGACTTTCAGAGTTATACCGATGAAATAGCCGAATTTGCCGTCGGTATAGCAAACAAGTTGGCCGCAAAAGTCACTTTTTTTCACGTCGTTGAAAGTGTGGAGTATTACTTTGATTTCATCCCCACATATTTGACCCTGAACGATGAGGAGACTCTTGCTCACGCGCAAAAGAAAATGAGTGATCTCATCGAGAAAAGTAAAAAAACATGGATGGGATGCACAGGGAAGGTGAGCAGCGGCGATGTGGTTGATACCATCCTTGAATATACGCATGACGAAGGGATGGATATGATTATCATGGGAACTCACGGTGCCAGAGGAATCGAAAAAATTCTACTCGGGAGTGTGGCTGACCGGGTCATCAAACGAGCTCCATGCCCAACACTTGTCTATAAACCACAAAAGAAATAGCACAGAAAACGTACCAACCAATCGTCAGTTCCCTACGTTGGATGTTGCATGGCACGTGATGAACTGCGGCTGTGTTTATCAAAACAGGGGGATGTCCCTGTTTTACCCCTAAGTTAAAGAAAATAACAAAAGGAGGTAGCGGAGATGAGGAAGAAACTGTTTCTGTTAGTTGGCGTGTATCTGGTTGTGGCGTGTGCGTCATCTGCCTTTGCGGCCGTAACGCTCAAACGTCTGGGGGAGCATCCCTTTACTCAACCGGCCATGACCTCTGAGGCAGACCTTCGGGCCATGGTCGAAAAACGCAGTGCCGATCTGCAGACCGGGTTGAGCAAAGCCGGCAATCCGGAACTGTATCCGGAGTTTATGGCCCAATTTCAGGCTGCAAAAATTGAGACTATCCAGGTTACCCCCGGGGAGCACTTCGCTTGGATGCTTTTCCGGAACAGGAGTACCGGTAAGGTCAAGGCGATCAAGGATGTCACCTGGGCCGGTGAGGCACCCTTTGATGCCTTCAGATTCTATATTGACCTGGATGGCCAGCGGTACGAGTTTATCGTTGCGGCCTCCTGCGGCAATCTGGCCCTGAGAAATATCGCTGCCATTCCAGCACCGGTCAATCAGGATCCGGTCTGCAGCATGATACTGTCCAACGCAGAGATCAAGTGCGGTCAGACGATCACTGTTGATGCAACGGGATCCACGGATTCCGATGGCACCATTTCCGAGGTCGTCTTCCAACTGCTGGATGCCTCCAACAAGGTTGTGGCTGAGAAGAGCGATAAAGAGACTCCGTTTGTCCAGGAATTTACGATCCCTTGCGATTCTCCCCAGTACACTGTTAAGGCTGTGGCGATTGACAGCAAGGGGGCTCAGTCAAGCCCCGCCGATTGTACTCAGGCCCTAAAGGTCACTCAGCGTAAGGGTGGGCCAGTGGCCGATGTCGGTGTTGCTATTCAATCCGATCCATCCACCTATGCCTTTGGCCGTGTCGGTTACGAGTTTCCGTTGACTGGAAACCTTTACGCAATGGGCCTTGTCGGTGGTTACGTTGTTCTTCATGAAGATGATAACATTAATGCTGAATTCGGTGCCGCGGACGCTTTCATTGCCGATGCCTTGCTGAATTACTACTTCACTGAGAAGTTGTTTGCCGGTGGCGGAGTTGGGTTCTGGTCCGGAAACGATGGCAAGGCCGATTTGATTGTCAATATTGGTTATATGATCTATGAAAAACCGAACGTAATGAAAACTTCGATCTTTCTTGAAGGACGTTGCTTTGCTGATGAGCTTATTTCCAGTGAGGCCGGTCGCCTTGGTGTGGGAGTGCGCTTCCAGTTTTAGAAAACAGTAAAGAGCAGCAAGAGTAAGCACTTAAATACTGCCCCATCCAGCTAACACCGGATGGGGCAGTATTTTTTTTGTGTATTTCGGTGAAAGGCGAAAAGGGTTGTTAAAAATCTCATTCCAATGCCAAATCAAGAAGAGAACGCGAAGGCAAGCGAGCAGCGACGAGACAGTACATAAAAGTACGGCGAGGAGCTGCACCGCGCAGCCGACAAAGTTAACGCTTGATTTGGAATTGGAATCAGATTCGTTTGAGGTAGAAGCGATAGTAACCGACCAGATTACTGGCGATGAACAGGGCCTCCATCAGCACGGCGGTGGGAGACTTGGCAAGAATATTGTGCACGAGCCAGAGGCTTGTACCGATCAGGAGAATCTGTCTTAAGCGTTTATCATCTTTGCAGAATGTCCCGGCTGTCCCGAAAAGCGAACCCAGGCAGCTCAGAATGCTGAGGATACCGCTGTATGATACGATAGAAATGGCAACGGAGGCACACATGAAAAGTCCCATGACCTTCTTTGATGTGGTGAAAAGACTTGCCAGGAACCGGACAGTTGCCAGGAATCCCAGGCCGGTTGCTGTCCAATGCCCCAGTATCGCGAAATGACAGGAGATGAGAATGCAGGAAAAGATCAGACAGGCGATGATATGCGGCCGTTCTTTGAATTGAAAGGAGAGCAGGTCAAAGCAGATGGCAATGGCAACGAGGCTCTGAGAGATGGCAAAGGGAGACACGATTTTGTTCTATGCCGGGTTATGGATGGATAGAGATGGAAATGGGCCTTGGCTTTGAGAAGGGTTTTGGCAGAAATCTCTTCCTGCCAATGAGCGAAATACCATCATAAATGGAGACAAATGGCGACGGGAAGCAAAAAAAAGAGGTTAGGGATTTCTCCTTAACCTCCTGTTTTTACTTGGTACCTAGGACCGGAATCGAACCGGTACTCCCTTGCGGGAACGGGATTTTAAGTCCCGGGTGTCTACCAATTCCACCACCCAGGCAAGATGCATATTTTTACCATAAAGATCGGGGCGGTGTCAATCGGCAAAATCAGTCAAAACAACTGGTGTGATATGATAAATATATGTTTTTAAAATATATTTATGCGCATTGAAACAGCCAGTCTATAATACGGTGCAAAAAAGAAGGCCCTTTCATGGCATATCAAAACTGGGCAGCCCTAATGATATCCAGCATCTCCCGAACCGCCTGATCAAGCCCGGTAAAAACCGCCCGTGAAATGATAGCATGCCCGATGGAGAGTTCGTCAATTGTAGGTAGGGCTGCGATCGGGGCGGTGTTCTGGTAGTTCAGGCCATGCCCGGCGTTGACCCGCAGACCCATCTGGCTGGCCTCTTCAGCGGCAGCAGTGATGAGCTGGAACTCATGCTCTCGGGTATTCTCACTCGCGGCATCGCAATATTTACCCGTGTGAATCTCGACAAAAGTAGCTCCGATAGCGCTCGCAGCCTTTATCTGGGCAAGATCCGGATCAATGAAGATCGAAACCGGGATTCCTGCGGCGTTCATCTTTTTGACGGTCTGGGCGAGTTTTTTCTTCTGGGAGACCACGTCAAGCCCGCCTTCCGTGGTGAGTTCTTCACGTTTTTCCGGGACCAGAGTGATCATGTCGGGTTTGAGATCGAGGGCAAACTGGATGATTTCCCTGTTGGCGCCCATCTCAAGATTAAGCTTAGTCTTGACTGTCTGGCGGAGCAGCAGGACGTCCCGGTCTTGAATGTGTCGCCGGTCTTCTCTCAGATGCACGACGATCCCTGAGGCCCCAGCCAGCTCGCAGAGGGCGGCGGCCGTGACTGGATCAGGCTCGATGGTGCCTCTAGCTTGGCGTATGGTTGCAATATGGTCCACGTTGATGGCAAGATGTGGCATGGGAATTCTCCTGTACGTTTGCAGATAGGCGAGCAGTTCATGTTCCATCGCCTGCATTTTCTTTTCATCTTTATTGGATCGTTCATGGTCGTAGCCGAGCAGATGCAGCAGTCCATGAATGATGAGCCAGCCCAGGCGATGCTGCAAGGTCTGGCCGAATTCTCTGGCCTCGCGACGGGCAGTATCAAGAGATATGACAATGTCTCCGAGTTCTTTGACGGGCAGGCCGGCGAGATTTTCATCCGCCCCATCAGCGAACGGGAAAGACAAGACATTGGTGGCAGAGTCTTTTTGTCGGTACTGTTTGTTGAGGGAGCGGATTTCCTGGTCGCTGACCAAACGCAGACTGACCGTATGTCCGGCCACCTGGCATTTCTCCAGAAGCGCTGCGGTCTGCCTGATGATCTGCCGTCTGCTGAGCAGGTCGGTCGCGGCTGGATAATTGATGGAGAGATCTACGGGCATGTCAATTTGGTACTGTCTCGTAGGCCTGGATGATTTTCTGCACCAGAGGATGGCGGACGACATCGGCCTTGGAAAACGTGCAGAAGGCAATACCGTTGATTCGTTTGAGGATATTTCTAGCTTCAAGGAGTCCTGATTGCTTCTTGATCGGCAGGTCAACCTGGGTGATGTCTCCTGTGATGACGGCCCGCGAGTCAAAGCCTATGCGGGTGAGAAACATCTTCATCTGCTCGCGCGTGGTGTTCTGGGCCTCATCGAGGATGATAAAGGCGTTGCTCAGGGTACGCCCGCGCATGAAGGCCAGCGGGGCAACCTCTATCACTCCCTGTTCCATCAGGTCGAAGCTTTTTTCCGGGCCGAGCATATCGAAGAGGGCATCATGCAGGGGCCGCAGGTAGGGATTGACTTTCTGGGCGAGATCGCCGGGCAGGAATCCCAGTTTTTCGCCGGCCTCTACCGCCGGCCGGGTCAGTATGATTGACCTGACCTGGCCGCTGACCAGAGCGGATACGGCCATGGCTACAGCCAGGTAGGTCTTGCCGGTGCCGGCCGGTCCGATGCCGAAGACAATGTCGTTGTTGCGGATGGCATCGATATAGAGCTTCTGGTTGGCTGTCTTAGGAGAGATAACCCGGTTCTGGGTGGTGACATATACCTTGTCGAGAAAAATTTTGTCCAGCCTGGCCTTGGGCGATGAACCAAGGATTTTCAGGCCGAAGGCAAAGTCGGAACTGTAGACCGGATACCCCTTGCCGATCAGATCGTAGAGCTGATTGAGCAGCTCTACCGCCATTTCGACATCATGGCTAAAGCCTGAAATATTGAGGTTGTTGCCTCGGACATGGATTTTGACCCCCGAGCTTTCCTCAACAATATGCAGATTTTTGTTGAGATCGCCAAATAGGGCGCCAGCCGCGGTATTGTCGGGGAAATTGAGATCCTGGCTGATATCTTGGGTGGGCATGTTTCGCTGTTATTTCCCGGCCTTTTTTAGTTCATCATTGATGAGTGTTTCAAATCCTGCGAGGGAGCGCTGTTTGAGCTTGCGTCCATTAATATATAGGGTGGGAGTCCCGGTTACTCCGGCCTTCTGGGCATCAAGCATATCTTTGTTGAGTTTTTGCCGGATCGCAGGTGATTGCATGTCAGTGTTGAAGCGAGCCATATCAAGGCCGAGGGTTGTGGCTATCTCGGTTATGGCCTCGGGTTTGAGCTGGGCCACGGTAAAGAGCTTGTCATGAAATTCCCAAAACTTACCCTGCTCATTGGCGGCGAGGGCCGCACGGGCGGAAGGCTCTGCCATTTCATGAAACTGCAGGGGCATGTTTTTGAAGACGAGCTTGATTTTGCCCTTGTATTTTTCCATGACCTGGTCGAGTAGCGGGACGAGCTTGATGCAGTAAGGACACTGGAAATCCGTGAAGATAACCATACTCACCGGGGCATCTGCCGGGCCTTTTAGCGGAGAACCTACTGTATCGATATCGATGACGAAATCGACAGCAATGGCGGTAAACTGAGAGGTTTCTTTGTCGATGAGGTAGAGAAATTCGCCCTGAGGAGCAATGTCAATGGCATTGACCCCGGCTGCAACCGGAATGGTGCCCTGGATGGCGCCCTGCTGGTCATAGACCAGGACTTGGTGCTGGTCGTTGAGGATGAAGGTATTTTTACCGTCGAGGGAACGGACTATATCTACCGGTTTCCCGGCAATCTGCCAGCTTTCCTGCTGGGTCCATTCCAACCGGTTGTCCAGGCCGGTATAGGGTGTGTTGGCGGCATAGGACGTGGTGGCCAGGATCAATGAGAAGGCGCAGGCCTGGGCAATAAGGGTGTAACGCATAATAAACCTCATATTGGACTGTAGAATTACGTGAATAATGGAAAAATGCAGGACAATATCTGCCGAAGAGTGCAGTCGCACTCGCAACATGAGGCATTGTGATCATTTTTAGCAAGAAAGCAATGCTTTTGTTGTCGAAACAGGAAAAATAAGGGAATAATTCGGCAAAATTTGGAAAAATGACTGGAAAGGGGGTGTCTAAAATGGTACTTATACGTTTTTTACTTGACGGTGATCCGGCAAAATTCAGGTACAGTGCTTGACTGCACTGGCTATGTGAATTATTACAAGACAGTTGAGGGGCATGCTGGCTTGCAGCCGGGATGGTGGTTGTTTGCAGGAATACCATCTTGAAATCACTGATGTACAAGGTTCAGATGTGGCCCTACGATTTGAACCCAGGCGCGAGGGTGGCGGAATTGGTAGACGCACCAGCCTTAGGAGCTGGCGCCTTGGCGTGGGGGTTCGACTCCCCCCTCTCGCACCAAAATTTGATCTTGTATGCTTTGCAACTCTATCGTCAATCCATTGTCGAACGCCCATATCCGAGGAATCTCTGATCTGCAGGGAAGGGCTCCGGGGGAAAGGGCGAAAGAAAAGGATTCGGATACTCGATAACTAAACTGAAAGGATGGTATTCAATGGAAGTACGTGTTGAAGAGATAGGCACTCTTACAAAAAAGATTACAGTCACTCTGCCGGAAGGCGATGTTCAGCCAAAACTGAATGAGGCATATGATAAACTGAAAAAAGATATCAGAATAAAAGGGTTCAGGCGTGGCAAGGTACCCCTTTCCGTGATCGTGAAAAATTACAAGCCGCAGGTTGAGGGCGAGGTTGGGGAAAAGCTGGTTCAGGACACGTACTTTGAAGCTATCGAAAAGCAAGGTCTCGATCCCGTTGTCCATCCTGATATCACCAGTGTCAAATACAACGAGGATGGTAGCTTCACGTATGTGGCCAATGTCGACACTAAGCCGCAGTTTGAACTTGCAACCTACCGGGGAATCACGGTGGAAAAACCGACCGTGACTGTTTCCGATGAGGAGGTCGAGACCGAACTCAAGACCATCCGTAAAGAAATGGCGGTCTTGCGCTCTGTCGAGGAGCGGGCCATTGCCGAGGGTGATATCGTGGTTGTTGATTTTCAGGGATTCCATAAAGGAAATGCCTTGAAGCAGGTGAAAAACGAGGATTATTCGGTTGATGTCGGTTCGGGCAGAATGGGCAAAGAGTTTGAGGAAAAACTCATCGGCATGAAAAAAGGAGAAGATGCCTCGCATCCAGTTAACTTCCCTGAAAAGCATCCGAACCCCATTCTTGCAGGAAAAGAGATTGAATTCAGGGTCAAAATCAAAGATGTCAAAGAGCGGGTTCTGGCAGAGTTTGATGATGATTTTGCCAAGGACGTCAGCGCGGCCTTCACTACCTTTGAGGAGTTGAAGACCTCCATTCGTGAGCGACACCTGAAGGAAAAGGAACAGTCCGCCGAAGGGACTCTCACCGACAAAATCATGCAGAAGCTCCTTGAGGCCCATGATTTTGAGGTGCCCAACCGCCTGGTTGCCTTTGAAATTGAGCAGATGATCAAGCAGACCGAGCAGACGTTGATGAAGGGCGGGCTGAGTCTTGAGGCAGCTGGTCTCAATCGAGAGGAGCTGGCCAAACAGAATGCCGAGATGGCCGCTAAACGGGTGCGTGGTGATTTTGTCCTGAAAAAAATTGCTGAGGTCGAGGGGATCAAGGTCAATGATGAAGATCTCGATCGTGGCTTTAAAAGGATTGGTGAGCAGTACAATATGCCGGTCGCCAAAGTGAAGGAATATTTCCAGAGTCGGGATGATCTTCTTCCCTTTATGAACGAACTCCTGAACGAGAAAATCCTGCATTTCCTCAAAGAGGCTGCAGAGATTGTCCCCGCAGGAGTGGGGGAGCCGGCGCAGGAAGTTTGACCGGTTCGGGATTGAGATTTTCAACAGCAGAAAGCAGCGGAGGCTTCAGTGTGAGCTTCCGGCTGCATCAGGATATTTTTTAATAATGACGACTGCAACAGGCCACAGCCTCTTGCAGTCGAACCGTTTCAGGAGTGTGACTATGAATCTTGTGCCAATGGTAGTCGAACAGAGTCCCCGCGGCGAACGTGCCTATGATATCTATTCCCGTCTTCTCAAAGATCGGATTATTTTCCTGGGCTCGGGGGTGAACGATGATGTGGCGAATGTCATTATCGCCCAGTTACTCTTTCTTGAGGCGGAAGACCCTGACAAGGACATCACCTTTTATGTCAATTCACCCGGCGGTTCGGTTACTGCCGGAATGGCCATCTATGATACCATGCAGTATGTGAAATGCGATATAGCCACCCTGTGTATGGGGCAGGCCGCCTCAATGGGGGCTTTTTTGCTTGCCGCCGGAACGGATGGAAAACGTTATTCCCTGCCAAATTCCCGTATTATGATTCATCAACCCATGGGTGGCTTTCAAGGGCAGGCAACGGATATCGATATCCATGCCAGGGAGATACTGCGGATGCGGGATGATCTCAATCGGATCATGGCCCATCACACGAAGCAGTCTGTGAAAAAAATCAAGACTGACACGGAGCGCGATAATTTTATGAGTGCCAAAGAGGCTCAGGAATATGGTATAATAGATAAAGTGCTCGTAAAACGTGAAGATGTAACTGAGGAAAAATAAGATGGCAGATACAAATACCAATGAACCTGACTGCTTTTGCTCGTTCTGCGGCAAGAATCAGAATGAGGTGCAGAAGCTCATCGCCGGACCGAATGTATTCATCTGCGATGAATGTATCGAGCTGTGCAATGAGATAGTCCAGGATGAGGGCGGAGGTCAGGCCCACGATGCGACAGATCGCCAGGCGGCCTCTCTCAAACCCATGGAGATCAAGGCCCATCTCGATTCCTATGTCATCGGTCAGGAATATGCGAAGAAAGTTCTCTCGGTGGCGGTGCACAACCACTACAAACGTATTGACGCCCCAGACGATGATGATCATGTCGAGCTGCAGAAATCCAATATCATCCTGATCGGACCGACGGGCTCCGGCAAGACCTTGGTGGCCCAGACCCTTGCCAGGATCCTTAATGTGCCCTTCTGCATGGCAGATGCCACAACCCTTACCGAGGCCGGTTATGTCGGCGATGATGTCGAGAATATTCTCGTCAATCTTCTACAGGCCGCCGATTTTGATATAGAGAAGGCCGAGAGGGGGATTATCTATATTGATGAGATCGATAAAATTGCCAGAAAATCCGACAGTCCCTCTCTAACCCGGGATGTCTCAGGAGAAGGGGTGCAGCAGGCCCTGCTCAAAATTATTGAGGGAACTGTCGCCTCGATTCCGCCAAAAGGTGGTCGCAAGCATCCGCAGCAGGATCTGGTGAAGATCGATACCACGAATATCCTCTTTATCTGTGGCGGTGCTTTTGTGGGACTCGACGGGGTGGTCAAAAAACGGCAGGGTACGAAATCAATCGGCTTCGGTGCCAAGGTTGTGGGCGATTCTAAGAAGAAAATCGGAGAGCTCCTGGCCTCAGTGCAACCGGAAGATCTGCTGAAGTTCGGTCTGATTCCTGAGCTGGTTGGCCGTCTGCCGGTCATCGCGACGATGGAGGAACTGCTTGAGGAAGATCTCATTCGCATCCTCCGTGAACCAAAGAACGCCCTGACTAAGCAGTATCAAAAACTCTTTGAATTCGAGGGGATCAATCTCAGATTCACCGAGGGCGCTCTGACGGCCATCGCCAAGAAGGCCTTGGTCCGAAAATCCGGGGCACGCGGTCTGCGGTCGGTCATGGAGGCGGCGATGCTCGATGTGATGTACGATCTGCCCTCTAAAAGCAACGTCCAGGAGTGTGTTATCAGCGAACAGGTCATCACCAATGGCGATTACCCGGTCATTCTTTATCAGAATAGTCCGGATGAAAAACTGAAGACCGCCTGATCGGGGGATGCAACAGTATTGGAACCGCTGAAATGTAAAAAGGAGATTTTGTGACAAAGCTTTATCCACTCATGCCCCTCCGGGATATCGTTATCTTTCCCCACATGATCGCGCCGCTGGTTGTAGGCCGGAAACGGTCGATCCAGGCCCTCGAAGACGCCATGGAAAAACGCACCGAGATCCTGCTGGTCACCCAGAAGGATTCAACAGTCGATGAGCCGGGAGAAAAAGAGATATACTCCTACGGCACTTTGGCCTCGGTCATGCAGCTCCTGCGTCTGCCGGACGGCACGATCAAGGCCCTTGTTGAAGGAAAAACCAAGGCGAAGATCATCTCGTTTGTGCCAAATGATAATTTTCTCCAGGCTGAAGTTGAAGAACTTCCTGATATTGTTGAAAAAACAGGAGAACTTCTGGCCTACGAGAGAGAGCTACGTAAATTCTTTGATGAATTCGCCAATACGAATAAAAAGATAGCCAAAGAGGTTGTCAAATCGGTCAACGGCATTGATGATCCCTCCAAGCTGGTGGATGTTATCTGTGCCCATCTGCCTCTGAAGGCTGATGAAAAACAGGGAATTCTCGAAAGCGAAACCCTTGTTGAGCGGATTGAAAAAGTTCTGGAAATCATCTACCGCGAGATAGAGCTGAGCGAACTGGAGAAGGCCATCAATGCCAAGGTGAAAATGCGCATGGGCAAGACCCAGCGCAATTACTATCTCGGTGAAAAGGTCCGTGAGATCCAGACCGAGATGGGCCAGAACGAGAATGGTCTTGATGAGCTGGGCGAGCTTGAAGAGATCATCACAAAGAAAAAGATGCCGGTCCAGGCCCGGGAAAAGGCGGCCAAAGAGCTCAAGAAACTCAGGAGTATGCCGCCGATGTCGGCTGAGTCCACGGTTGTCCGGAACTATATAGACTGCATCATCAATCTCCCCTGGCAGAAGAAGACCAAGTCGCATATCGATATCAACAGGGCCGAGGAGATCCTTGATGAGGATCACTATGGTCTGGGCAAGCCCAAGGTGCGGATACTCGAGTATCTCGCGGTCCAGGCCCAGGTAAAAAAGATCAAAGGGCCCATCCTCTGCCTGGTCGGGCCTCCCGGTGTTGGCAAAACCTCAATCTGCCGCTCGATTGCCAGGGCTATGGGGCGCCAGTTCGCCAGGCTCTCTTTGGGTGGTGTTCGTGATGAGGCTGAGATTAGGGGGCATAGGCGGACCTATATCGGGGCAATGCCCGGCAAGATCATCCAGTCCATGCAGAAGGTGAATGTCGCTCATCCGGTGTTCTGTCTGGATGAAGTGGACAAGATGTCCATGGATTTCCGGGGCGATCCCTCTTCGGCCCTGCTGGAGGTTCTTGATCCCGAGCAGAACGTCGCTTTCAATGACCATTATCTCGACCTGGACTATGACCTCTCCGAGGTGTTCTTTATCACCACGGCCAATAACCTGCACGGCATTCCGGTGCCGCTCCAGGATAGAATGGAAATCATTCAGATTAGCGGCTACACAGAAGAGGAAAAGCTCAAGATCGCTGAAGGCTATCTCATTCCTAAGCAGCTTGAGGCCAACGGATTCAAACCGGGAGATATTCAGCTTACCGATGGAGCCATTCTCGAGATAATCCGTCGCTACACCCGTGAAGCCGGTGTCCGTAATTTGGAAAGAAGCGTTGCCAGCCTGTGTCGTAAGGTGGCTAGGGATCGCTTGAAGAAGGATCTGAAAAATAAGAAATATCGTGTCAATTCTCAGGCTGTGATCAGCTATCTGGGGACTCCTAAATACAGATACGGTCTCGCCGAAGAGCAGGATAAAATTGGCCTGACGACAGGGCTAGCCTGGACTGAGGTAGGTGGTGAGCTCTTGCAGATCGAGGCGACACTTATGCCCGGGGCCGGAAAGCTCATCATCACCGGTAAGCTCGGTGATGTCATGCAGGAATCAGCCCAGGCGGCTCTGAGCTATGTCCGATCAAGGGCCGGTGTGCTTGGGCTAGAGCCGGATTTTTATCAGAAACTCGATATTCATATTCATGTGCCGGAGGGGGCGATTCCCAAGGATGGACCGTCCGCCGGGATTACTATTGCCACCACCCTGGTTTCAGCCCTTGTCAAGGCCCCGGTCCGCCATGAATTGGCTATGACCGGTGAGATCACCCTGCGTGGTCGTGTGTTGCCGATCGGTGGACTCACCGAGAAGCTGTTGGCGGCCAAACGGGGCAACATCACTCATGTCCTTATTCCACGGGACAATGAACGTGATCTTAATGATGTACCGATCCGGATTAGAAAAAAACTGACGATTGATCTGGTCGAACACATGGATGATGTGCTTAAACATGCTGTAGTTATGAAAGAAGGTGAATGCCTCTTCAAAGGGCCTCAAATTGCTGAAATTTCCAAGAAAGAAGCGGAGATCCAATAATAGCTGACTCTGCGTTTTTTGCTTGACGCAGAGGGGGGAACTTGGTAAAAACTCCTTCACGATTGGTTGCGAAGGGGCGGGTAGCTCAGCTGGGAGAGCATCGGCCTTACAAGCCGAGGGTCACAGGTTCGATCCCTGTTCCGCCCACCACAACCAGACCCAAATGGGGTCGTAGTTCAGTTGGTTAGAATGCCGGCCTGTCACGCCGGATGTCGCCGGTTCGAGCCCGGTCGGCCCCGCCAGCAAATTCAAGGGTTTCAGTCATTTTGGCTGAAACCCTTTTTTTGTTTTCCCCACACCTTGCCGGAATAATCGTGAAGGTAAAGGGGTGATCAGATCAATCTAAAAGGATTTCTGTCTGAATAGATTAAATTACTGTTGGGGATACTTCAATTTCTGATTTTTAGCTGTCAGGTTGATAAAAATCAAGAGCGATCAACCCGTTGATGAGGTGAGGCGTGGGAGCTGATTACGACATCTTGCCGCTCATCTTCGTCTTGAACTTTTCATTGATCTGATAGACAAAGGCCAGGACCTCGGCAACGGTCTGGTAAAGTTCGGTC
>JAUYSF010000475.1 GCA_030696435.1 Desulfoprunum sp.
GTAAGCGAGCAGCGACAAACAAATCGGCCTGCTCAATCTGTTTTTTTTGCTGTACCATCAGCCAGTTCAATACCCTTTTGGGCCAGGATATTGCGTATTTCCTCCTCGTTCAGGACCGCATGCTTTTTCTTCACCACATAGACCAGACAGTCTCTGCAGATGTTGAATGAACACGGATCATTTGAACCTATCACCTCCCAGCATTCCTCTGTCGGTTTTTCCTTTGCCGAACACCGGGTATCCGGGTCGCATTGCATAATCTGCCAACATCGCCAATCTGAAATAAGCGTCATGAGCTGCCCTTCAGGGTTGTCCCTCATCTTGGAGGGGAGAAATGATCAATGGATGCGTCTTTATCCGGGCTGCAAAAAGCTCGTGAGGGCCTGAATCAACTCCTCGCGCCCCTGCCCGGTCTTTGCCGAGAACAGCACCCGACTGCCTGCCTTTATATCATGTCCGCTGTCGAGCAATCCGGCATTTTTCATCCGTTCATTACCCGATAGTTTATCCATCTTGGTATACACCGGCAGAAAAGGGATCCCTTGTGACTTCAACCAAGCCAGAAGCTGGGTGTCATAGTCTTTGGGAGGATGCCGGAGGTCTATTATGACTACCACACACTTCAAGGTTTCCCGCGTCTCGAGATAGCTGGAGATCAAGCCCTGCCAAGAATCCTGCAGGGTTTTTGAAACCTTGGCAAACCCGTAGCCGGGAAGGTCAACGAGATACATCGCATCGGCAACCTTGAAATAATTCAGACCTTGGGTCTTGCCGGGCTTACCGCTGACCTTAACAAGGGCCTTACGACCGATCAAGCGGTTTATAAGGCTTGACTTACCGACGTTTGAGCGACCGGCAAAGGCGACTTCCGGCAGAGTGGCTTCGGGAAGCTGTTTGAGGTTGTGCGCACTAAGGAGAAACTCAATCTCTGAAAAATTCATTACGTTCTCCTGTTTTTATTATCAGTTTCGGGCAAATACATCTTCAGCCGCGGCAGTCCTTGTAAATCCATATTTTCATGAACTAATCACTTTTTTTCCAGCTATATCACTTTATTGAGTGAATATTCGATTATACCTTCAGCACCCTGTTTTCTCAGCCGAGGAATCAGATCCCGGACAACATCTTCTGAAATCACCGTTTCGACCGAAAACCATTCCTTATTATAGAGACCGGCAATGGTTGGACCATTGAGACTCGGTAGCAGATTGACCACCGCATCAAGATTATCTTTTGCGACATTCATCTTCAGCCCGACAATCCGGTCGGCACGCAGAGCACCTTGGAGCATCATGGCAATGTTTTCAATCTTCTCCCTTTTCCAGGGATCTTCCCAGGCCACTTTATTGGCGATGAACTGGGTGTTGGAGGTCATCAGTTCGTGGATGATGCGCAGACCATGAGCCCGAATGGTGCTCTCGGTTTCCGTCACCTCAACAATCGCGTCCACCAGCCCCGAGACCACCTTGGCCTCGGTTGCACCCCAGGAGAATTCAATGTCAACATTGATCTTCTTTTCGGCAAAAAACCTGGTGGTCACATTCACCAACTCCGTCGAGATTTTTTTTCCTTCAAGATCTTCGAGGGTCCGTATCTCGGAATTCCCGGCAACCGCGATGATCCAGCGCGTTGGTCGCCGACTGACCTTTGAGTACACCAGATCACAGACCAGCACAGTGTCGGAGAGGTTTTCCATAGTCCAGTCTTTTCCCGTTATGCCGGCATCGAGCATGCCGCTCTCGACATAGCGGGACATCTCCTGGGGCCGACAGATGGAACAGGCCAGATCGGGATCATCTATCTCCGGGAAGTAGTTGCGAGCCGCCGGTTTGATCAGCCAACCTGCTTTTTCAAAGAGGCTTATGGTTGCATTTTCCAGACTGCCCTTGGGTAAACCGAGTTTCAATTGCTTCATTACCAATTCTCCATCAATAAAGTACGACGTCACTTGCAGCGACGATCATTTCAGAATAATACCTTCTATTTACCATACACCTTCAGCGGATCAAAAATCCGTTTTCCTTCAATCACCAGACTTTGCCCTTGAACGCGACGAAAGAAGCAGGATTTATGACCTGTATGACAGGCCGCACCGCCAAGTTGTTCGACCTGATATATCACCGTATCATCATCACAGTCGATAAGGATTTCCCGGATGAGCTGGACATGCCCCGAGGATTCGCCTTTGAGCCAGAGAGAATTACGGGAGCGGCTCCAATAATGGGCCTTGCCCGTCTCAAGGGTCTTCTGCCAGGCCAGTTTGTTGATATAGGCCAGCATCAGCACCTGCCCACTTGCATATTCCTGGACAATAGCTGGCAGCAATCCGTCAGCTGATTTATCAAAATTGAGCTGTATCATGGGAACTACTTCGGGAGTAATCATCGATTCCATATCTTTCAGAAGAATCGGTTGAAGAGAGTGCAGAGAGATCTTTGCATGTTTCAAGCCAGATAAAAATGGCCAGTCTATGCGGGTATTCCTCATTTGTCAAGGATTGGAGCGCATTGGAGCACCGGGTTTATGAAGGTTTTTCTTTGGACAGGAGAGCATTCCACCTGGCAACCCGACCTTAAACCTTGCCAAACCGCCATTGGAAAAGTTACAATCGGCAAAGTCGCCGACCAGAAACAGAGGTTGTATTTTGAGCCGGCATTTTCGATAAACGCGCAACAACCAGCCAACGACCAACAGTCACAAACAAAAGCCAGAATGCAAGGAGCCAACAGACATATGACCACAATACAGAAAGACGATACAGTCACCCTTTTCTATACCGGCAAACTCGATAATGGCGAGACTTTCAGCAGCGTCACAGAAGATCTGCCGCTGATTGTCAAAATAGGGAATCTTGAGATCCCGCCTACCCTGGAAGAGGCCTTGCTGGGCATGAAAAGCGGTGACACCAAAACCATCAGGGTATCACCGGACGAAGGCTACGGTCCGCGACAAAAAGAACTGGTGCAAACCATCACTAATCCGGACATGATTCAAAAGATCAAACCGAAAAGGGGGATGATTCTGTCTCTGAAAATTGATAAAGAAGGCGAAGAACATCAGGTCCCGGCAACCGTCATTTCCGTCACCGACGCTGAAATGCAGGTCGATTACAACCATCCTCTGGCCGGTCACCACCTCACCT
>JAUYSF010000173.1 GCA_030696435.1 Desulfoprunum sp.
GTCTGTCGGATTATAGAAATTTTTTCTCAGATCAAGGCATTTTCGAAAATTAAGCGCAGCCATATAGTTGATATTGCGAGCATTGATTTTCGAAAATAACGCAGAGATGGGGAAAAAGGGCATAATCCGACAGGCTCCTAGCGATCCCAAAAGGAGATCGCTCCCCTTGGTCGAACGACGCTCAAGGCTGGCAGTTGTGGCCACAATGCTTATTATTTCTGCATGATGACCTGGTCATCTTCCCCTTTCTACCAGGTCGTGTTTCCATGCAATTTTGCAGATGGAGATCCCCATGAAAATCAATATCGGCGGTATAGATCGACTGCTTCGGGTAACTGTGGGTGTTGTGCTTATCGGACTCGCGATCTTCGACAGAATCGGCCCTTGGGGCTATATCGGCATCCTGCCGATTGCCACAGCATTGATCGGCTGGTGCCCCGCCTATGCACCGTTTGGCATCAGCACCTGCTGTAGTTCAGCATGCTGCAAGACCACATGCTCGAAAGAGTAATTCCATGTGCAAATCAAGATGAGACCGCGAAGGCAAGCGAGCAGCGACGTGGCGGCGGGAAGTGGAGGATGGTAGTCGATGGGATGGAGCTCTTCAGAAACACAGAGAGGGGGAAGGATTCTGCCCCTTCGTCACAGGCCGGCGAAGGATCCCGATGGTAAATTACAGGACAGCCTCAATGGCCGCCTGGAGAGAATGCATATCAAAGGGCTTTTCAATTACCCCCAGAAAGCCGTATTCACTGAAGTTCATCATAATCGGATCATTTGAATAACCGCTGGAAACCAGCACCCTGGCCTGGGGATCTATGGCCAGAATTTCGACGATGGCCTCGCTACCGCCCATGCCGCCAGGAATGGTCAGATCCATGATCACTACATCAAAGGGTTCTCCCTGTTCGAAATGCTGCCGGTAGACCGCGATGGCCTCTTCGCCGCTTGTCACATGTAATGATTGACAGCCAATGAACGAGAGCATCTGGCAGGCAATCTCTCCGATCATGGTTTCGTCATCCATTACAAGGACTTTTTTCTTCCCTTCTGCGGATCCCACATCGACCTCCTGCCAGATATTGAAATCGTTCCCTCAGATTTTCTCCTTATCATAGAGCAGTATGCCAGAATTTTTCAACGACAGTCAAGGCAATTGACCCGGCCATGTTTCTCTTTTTTTGACAGGAACGATTAACGGACTATAATAACGGAGGATAAACCAAGGAAAAACCGCCCAAAAACGGAAATAATTCCATTTCCAAATCAAGATGAGAACGCGAAGGCAAGTGAGCAGCGACGAGACAGTACATAGACGTACGGCGAGGAGCCGCACAGCGCAGCCGACAAAGTTAACGCTTGATTTGGCATTGGAATACGATCATGAAAAATAGCCCCGAATCAGTCCTTCACCGCGAGAAGTGGCACGATCAACTGGTGGAGGTCATCGAAAAAGATGATCGCCGCTCCCTCTACTTCGCCTCCTTCCTTCTCCAGAGCAGTATGTCCCTGTGTTCCCCGCAACAATTGGTCCTTTCTTATACCCGCTATATGCTGCTCGGCCTGCCGGCAATGCCGGAACCACGGCATATCCTCATCATCGGTATTGGAGCCGGATCACTGGTCCGCTTCTGCCACCATCACTTCCCGGACTGCAGGATAGATGCGGTGGACTGCTCTGCCCCTGTCATTGATCTGGCCCGCGGCTACTTCCAGTTACCCGAAAACCGTCAGGTAGGGATTTACTGCCGCGAGGGTCAGGCCTTTCTCAGTGAAGTGTCGGACAGTAGACGCTATGATCTCATCCTGGTGGATGCCTATGATCATAAAGGGATGTCGGAAACAATATACACGGCGCCCTTTTTCAAGCTCTGTGCGACAGTTCTTAAGGAGGACGGGATCTTGAGCTGCAATCTCTGGAGTAGTGAACCGGGCAGACTGCAGAGAATCAGGGATGCCCTGCGAACATTTTTCCAAGGTCATCTGTATGTGCCGGTACCCGAACGCGGCAATGTCGTGATCCTGGCCAGTCCGCACCCGATTCCCTGGCAGAAGTTCAATCGAAACAATGAGGAATGGCTCTTTTGGGAACAGAGATTCGATCTCGACTTCAGGGCCATGCTCAGCACCGCACGACGCCATAATCAGACTCTCCTGCAGCGCCTTGCAGCCCATTTTCGTGCGATGTACTCCGGAGGTATCAACTGATTTCCGACTCTCTGCTATAGAGATACACGGTCAATCGGGAACAAGATGACTCCGACACACGGCAGGTCATAGAGCCCCCAATGCTACTTAAAATACTATTATTTACAGCATGTTGCCAAAGGTTGATGGGGCCTGACGGATTCTAAGCAACTGGTCTTTGAGGTCGCCAATCTCCTTTTGCCAATACTCCCGCGAACCGAAACCATCAATGGCCCGGGTGTCGCCATCCTCCTGGGCCTGACGGGCGCACCAGGCCATATAGTGGATATAGCGCAAGGCCCGCAGGGGTTCAACCAGGCGGAGCGCCCGCCGATCAAAGGGCCGAAAGGTCTCATACCCCTCGATGAAAAGATCAATTTCGACAAAGGATTCAGACACATCACCGGGAAGCAGCATCCAGAGATCCTGCATCGGCGGCCCCGTGACCATATCGTCAAAATCAATAAGAATAAAGGATTCACCCGGCCTGTGAATCATATTGGCGAAGTGGCAGTCACCGTGGATGCGTATCTGCTCGCAGCCGGCAAAGAGCGGCCTGATCTCCGAGAGAATCGCCTCACTTACCTCCTGCAATTGGTCTCTGAGTTCGGCCTGCACGCGATCCCCCGCAAGAAGATAGGCAAGCTGCTCGGCGGCGGAATGATCCGGTCCGAGAATCAGACGATGAGGCGCAGCCCTGAGGGCCCCGATATTATGCACCCGGCCGAGCAGACGACCGATTTCCAACCACTGCTCATCGGTATATTCATCACAACTGCGGCCCCCGCGTTTGGGAAAAACGGCATAAGACAGGCCCTGGGCGCTGCCGAGTGTTGAGCCGTTCTGCTGGACAAGGGGGGCGACCACCGGGATTTCCTGGTCGGCGAGTTCGAGCAGAAAGGCATGTTCATCGAGAAGGGCCGCTTCCGACCAGCGACCGGGCCGATAAAATTTAATAACGAGACCCTGTTTATTCACCTGTTCCAGCTCAAATACCCTATTGATATAGCTGGTCAAGGGCCGGAACATATTGGTGCAGCGCACCCCGAGGGCCTGTTCTGCAAGCCCCAGGACGAGGTCAGGTCCCAGACCGGTAAAAGGTTCGTGTTTGTTTTTTTTGGCAACTTTCATGAATTCCAGCTATCCTCACTCGTGCACTGACGGTACGACTCGCACCGCATTCGTTTTTTTTCAGCTGACACAGCCAAAAACCGCATCTCAGCCGTTGTAACAAAATAACCATACCATTTAATCGACAAAAACGGCATAAAGAGCCGCAACGGAATGGCTAAAAGTGTAATAGCTGCTCCGTCATGAAACAACTGATTCCCGGCCAATAGACGCCCAGCATGCCTTTCAACCAAATTTCCTCTCCGGCTTCCTCGCCGGTATCCCTCGGGCACTGTCGGGACTGCGCCAGAGAGCACCACCTCGGTGAAGGAGGGGCGCGACAGCATTGTTTTGCGCTCATGACACTTCTGGAGGACCGCAGGACCATCGATCTGTTTTCCAGCTCCACCGATCCGGATCCACGATTGGCTACTGATTCGCTCTTTGGCGAGGCCCGGGGCAAGATGTTCGGAATCATGGAATGCCTCACTCGGGATGGCGATCGGGTCCAGCTACGCGCCTTCTCCGGCCAGTTCAACGGTATCTGGGAGGTGCAAGGTTGGGCACCTCCCCTCTTCGATAACCAGGATATGACAGCAATCAGCTTCGAAACGGAAAAGGAGATCAAAAGACTGGGCCGAGAAATGATCCTGCCGGATTGCAGCGTAGAAAGGCAGCGGGAGTTGCAACAACAGCGCCGTGGCCTCTCGCAGGAACTGATGCGAAGAATCCACGACCTGTACCGCTTGACCAACTTCCATGGCCGGGAAGCGAGGCTTTTTTCGGCCTATAATGGCCGGAACGGCATGCCGACCGGCACCGGTGACTGCTGCGCCCCAAAGCTGTTCAATCTGGCCGCCCGACAGGGGCTTATACCGCTCGGTATCGCGGAATTCTACTGGGGTAGGGAAAATCGTTCAGGGGGCAGACAGCATGGCCGCTTTTATCCCTCCTGCAGGGAAAAATGCGCGCCGATACTCGGCTTTATGCTTTGTGGGCTGGAGGAGTTGCATGCAAAACACCGCATCTGAGCTGTTCATTATCCACCAGGATCCGGCCTTTCTCGTCGTGCATAAGCCGGGAGGACTGCTGGCGGTCCCCGGCCGCGGCGAAGACAAACAGGACTGCGTGGTCGCCAGAATACGACAGCTCTTGCCGCAGATGATCTCTCAACCGGCAGTGCACCGGCTCGATATGTACACCTCCGGGCTGATGGTCCTTGCCGTGACGACACAAGCACATCGCCATCTTTGTCGGCAGTTTGAGCAGCGCCAGGTGCGCAAATGCTATATCGCTCTGCTCGAAGGCATTATCGCCGAGGATGAGGGCGAGATACGCCTGGCCTTCCGACTCGATCCGGACAACAGGCCGTACCAGGTGTATGATCCGCTGCACGGGAAGATGGGCGTCACCCGTTGGCGACTTCTGGCGGTGGAGGGCGAGAGGACCCGCATCGAATTCAGCCCGCTGACCGGCCGCACCCACCAACTCCGAGTCCATGCCGCCCATAGCCTCGGTCTTGGCCTCCCCATCGTCGGCGACCGGCTCTACGGCCATGGCCGGGAAGGCGAGCAGATGCTGCTCCACGCTTCCCACTTGGCCTTCTCCCACCCCAGCACCGGAGAGCCACTCCACTTCGACTCCCCGGTACCTTTTTAACTACTTCTTGAAGAGTTCAGCTGCTGGAACTATTACCGGCGTTCCTTCACCGGCACCGGAATCGGCATCACGATCGGCACCAGCTCGCGGTCATGAAAATATTTTTTGGTCTCTGCCACAACCACCGGGGTCAGCATTAAGAGACCGATCAGGTTGGGGATGGCCATCAGACCGTTCAGGGTATCGGAGATATTCCAGACCAGACTCAATTTTGAAACGGCCCCGATCCCGACAAAGACCACGAAGAGCAGCCGGTACGGCAGGACGGCCTTGACACCGAGCAGGTATTCAATGGATTTTTCGCCATAGTAACACCAGCCCAGGATAGTCGAGTAGGCAAAAAGGATAATCCCAATCGTCACCACATAGGATCCGCCCGGCATGGCTGACTGGAAGGCGGTATTGGTCAATTCGGCGCCCGTCTGGCCGTTCGACCAGGCACCGGTCAGAATAAGCACGAGGCCCGTCATGGTGCAGACGATAATGGTGTCGATAAAGGTCTGGGTCATTGAGACCAGGGCTTGGGAAATGGGGCTTTTGGTCTTGGCAGCCGCCGCGGCGATCGGGGCACTGCCAAGTCCCGACTCATTGGAAAAGACGCCACGGGCGACGCCCATGCGGATTGCCAGCATCACCGACGAACCGGCGAAACCGCCAGCGGCTGCCGTGGGATTAAAGGCCTGCTTTACGATGAGCATCAACGCTTCCGGTATCTCGGCGATATTCACCAGCAGGATATAGCCGGCGCCCAGTATATAGAACACAATCATCACCGGCACAAGGACGCTGGTCACCCGGCCGATGGACTTGATCCCGCCAAGAACCACGGCAGCGGTAAAGACCATCAGGGTAAGGCCTGTTACCCAGGTGGGCACATGAAAGGCGACGCGGACGGCGTCGGCCACCGAGTTGGACTGCACCATATTACCGATTCCGAAGGCGGCCACCGAGGCGAACACCGCAAAAACCGCGCCCAACCAGGGCATATTCAGGCCTCTTGAGAGATAGTACATCGGCCCGCCGCTCATCTCGCCGTTTTCATCGACCACCCGATATTTAACGGCCAGGACCGCCTCAGCGTATTTGGTTGCCATACCCACCAGGCCGGTGAGCCACATCCAGAACATCGCTCCTGGCCCACCTATAGATATGGCGGTGGCTACGCCTGCGATATTGCCGGTGCCGACCGTGGCCGAAAGGGCCGTCATCAGGGCCTGGAAATGGCTGATGTCACCAGGTTCGTCGGTGTCCTCCTTGCGTTTGATAAAGGCCAGATACAGGGCATGTCCGAGTTGGGTAAACTGCAGGCCGCGCAGGCAAAAGGTCAGCCAGAACCCCGTGCCGACCAGCAGGATCAACATCGGCGGTCCCCAGGCAAATGCACCAACCTTCCCCACTAACGCATCTAATGTTTCCATACATCCTCCTTTGATTTTTTATTACCATTCAGTTCATCTGCATGGGACTCATCGGGATCGGGATCGCCATCGCTATCGGAATTGAATCCTCGCAGTTCCAGGCCGTTCCGTTTTTTCCGGTGTTTTCGCTTAGAATTTTTCCGAATGCGATAGCGATCTCGACAGGGATTTCGATCATTCATCGCAATCAAGAGCTGATTTTTTATCTTCCCTCTCCAGTCCCACTACCTTGCAACGCCTCGTTCCCCTGAAAAGCCGGGAACGATCAGGCCAGCACGTCTTCCACCGGGGTGTAGGGCATACCGAAGGCCTCTGCGACACTCTTGTAGGTGACCTGACCGGCCACAATATTCAAACCGTCACATATCCCCTTGTTTTCCAGGGCGCATTGTTTCCAACCCTTATTAGCCAGGGCCACGGCGTAGGGCAGGGTTGCATTGGTCAGCGCCATGGTCGAGGTCAGCGGTACGGCACCCGGCATATTGGCCACACAGTAATGAATGATGCCGTCAACCTCGTAGGTCGGCTCGGTATGGGTGGTCGGTCGGGAGGTCTCGAAACAACCGCCCTGATCAATTGCCACATCGACGATCACCGCTCCGCGCTTCATGGTCTTCAGCATCTCCCGTGTGAGGAGTTTCGGGGCCTTGGAGCCGTGCAGCAAGACAGCACCGATCACCACATCCGCCTCCTGCGCCAGTTCCCGGACCTTGGCGGGAGAGGACATCATCGCAAAACAGTTCTTCGGCATGACCTCGGACAGGTGACGCAGACGGGTCAGATTCATGTCGAGTAGATAGACCTTGGCGCCGAGTCCGCAAGCCATCTGGGCCGCATGGGTGCCGACCACTCCGCCGCCCAGCACAAGCACCGTTGCCGGTTCGACACCGGGTACGCCGCCGAGCAGGAGACCGCGGCCACCCTGGGCACGTTCCACATATTTTGCGGCCTGCTGCACGGCCATCCGGCCCGCTACCTCACTCATGGGAGTCAACAGCGGCAGGGTCCCGGCCTGGTCGGTGATGGTTTCATAGGCCACACAGACCGCCTTCATCTCAAGCATCGCCTTGGTAAGCCCTTCTGCGGCGGCGAAATGGAAGTAGGTGAACAGCAGCTGACCCGCACGGATCATGCCGTATTCTTGAGGCTGCGGTTCCTTGACATGCATGATCATCTCTGCACGCCGGTAAATCTCGGCGGGCGTTGCCACAAGCTCCGCACCAGCCGCTGCGTACACCTCGTCGGCAAATCCACTACCCACTCCGGCAGCAGTCTCGACAAGGACCTTGTGGCCATTGGCCGCAAGGATCTCGACTCCGGCGGGGGTCATGCTCACGCGATTCTCTTCGATTTTGATTTCTTTCAAGATTCCAACAATCATTTGTTCCTCCTTAAGTGAAATGGGATGTGGTATTTTCCTGGACCAAGACAATTTACCAGATATCAAAAAGAATTAGATTGCTTTTTACATGAATATTTCGTAGGTTTTTAGCAGATAATTTCAATTATTGGTGACTTAATTGCAGAAACCACACAATACGCCTCTAGATGAGATAGATCAATCAATCCTCTCCGCCCTGCAGCAAAACGGCAAACTGACGAATGTGCAACTCGCTCAGAAGGTCGGTCTTTCCGAATCGGCCTGCCTGAGACGAGTCCGCCTTCTGGAGGCAAGTGGCGTGGTCGACAGATATGCCATGATCGTCAACCAGACTGCCATTGGCCTGCCGGGCAATGTGTTTATCCGGGTGACTCTGGAGGGGCAGGTGCAGGAAAAACTTTCTCTTTTCGAGGAGGCGATCAAACGGATACCGGAGGTAATGGAGTGTTATCTCATGTCCGGCGAGGTTGATTATGTCCTACGGGTCATCTGCAAAGACAACACTGACTTCACCAGGACCCACAGCAGGTTGGCAAGCCTGCCCGGAGTGCTACGGATCAATTCTTCTTTCACATTGCGCACGGTCATCAAAAAAACCGAACTGCCGATCCACATCAGCAGATAAGCCAATTTTATTGGCAAAGGTTTCAACCAGGCCTGAGACACACCGCAGTTGTTTGGCAGGACGTCAACATATGGCGTTTGAGTTTACACTTGCCCATGCTCCCATGATGTGGTATGTTCGTGTTTTTTTCATTACTCGCCATGATCCATCTGACCAATATCTGTAAACAGCACGGAGCGCAGATCCTCTTTCAGGACGCCAGCCTGCAGATCCTCCCCAATACCCGCACCGGCCTCGTCGGCCCAAACGGGGCCGGCAAGACGACAATCTTCCGCCTCATGACCGGCGAAGAAGAGGTCGACCGTGGTGAGATATCCTGTTCCAAGAAGACCGTTATCGGCTATTTTTCTCAGGATGTCGGCGACATGGCAGGAAACTCGGTGCTCGACGAAGTAATGTCGGCCGCAGGCGAGATCGTCGACATGGGCCGACAGATGCGAGAGATGGAGGCACAGATGAGCGAGGTCATGGCCGATGAAGAACTGGCCACCCTCCTCGAACGCTACGGTGATATCGTCGAAGTCTTCGAACATCGCGGCGGCTACGACCTCGACGCCCGTGCCAAGGCCGTACTCACCGGGCTCGGTTTCTCAGACGATGACTTCGAGCGGCCAGTCGAATCGTTTAGCGGCGGCTGGAAGATGCGCATCGCCCTGGCCAGGATCCTGACCATCAATCCCGACGTCCTACTCCTTGACGAACCCACCAACCATCTCGATGTCGAATCCATCGTCTGGCTCGAAGAATGGCTGGTGAACGACTACAAGGGCGCCCTGCTGATGACCTGCCATGACCGGGA
>JAUYSF010000178.1 GCA_030696435.1 Desulfoprunum sp.
TTTCGTGACAAATTCTCGGCCCATAGACTGACGGTGGAATACCATGCCCCGAATCAACCCTTAACGCTCTTTGCCGATCCCAAACGACTACGCCAACTTCTGGCAAATCTGCTCAATAACTCGCTGCGTTATACCGATCCCGGCGGCAGGGTGCGTATAGACCTCACGGAAGAAGCCGACCACCTTCTGCTCCGCCTCCAGGACTCCGCCCCCGGTGTGCCTGAAGATGCCCTTGGGCGATTGTTCGAGCGACTCTTTCGTCTCGAAGATTCCCGCAATCGGGCCCATGGCGGCGCCGGTCTCGGCCTTGCCATCTGCAAATCGATTGTCGAGGCCCACGATGGCACAATCAGCGCCGGCACCTCTGCGCTTGGCGGGCTGGAGATTACCCTTTCATTTCCGAAAACAAGGTGAAAAATGCCGCAACGGATACTCATTGTCGAAGATGAACAGCGCTTGGCGGGAATCGTCGCCGATTATCTGCAGGCCGCCGGGTTTGCAACGGATTGTCTCTTTGAAGGTACGGCTGTGGTCTCCTGGGTGCGCAGCGAGCAGCCGGACCTGATCCTTCTCGATCTCATGCTGCCGGGCCGAGATGGCATGGAGATCTGCCGGGAGTTGCGCGAATTCTCACAGGTCCCGATTATCATGGTGACTGCCCGGGTCGAAGAGATAGACCGCCTGCTTGGCCTCGAACTCGGGGCCGATGATTATATCTGCAAACCCTTCAGTCCGCGTGAGGTGGTGGCCAGGGTTAGGGCGGTGCTGCGTCGGGCTGGAGGGAAAAATGTCCAGACACATGGCCTAATCCTCGAAGAGGCGACACTCAAAGCCACGCTCAACGGCCGCGATCTCGATCTCACCGCCGTTGAATACAAGCTGCTCGCCTTTCTCATGGCCCACCCCGGCCATATCTACAGTCGAGATAAGCTGATGGAGCGGATGTATGCCGACCAGCGCATCGTCAACGACCGCACCATCGACAGCCATATCAAGAAACTGCGGCGTAAGATCAACCTGCTCGAAGCCGATTCCGAGATTATCCGCTCGGTCTATGGCGTCGGTTACAAGTTCGAGCCGGAGGAATCAGGGTAGAAGAATCGTGCTGCCCGTGGTCTTCCTCGCCTCAAGATCGCGATGGGCTGAGGCAACATCCTTTAAGGCATACTCCTGGCGGATGTTGGCCTTGACCGCCCCGGAGGTCATCACCGCAAAGAGATCTTGGGCATGGGCGAGCAAATCCTCCCGTTTGGCCGTGTAGTGCATCAGGCTGGGCCGGGTGAGAAAAAGGGAGCCATTGGCGGCCAGTAGACCGGGGTCGAAGGCCGCCACCGGTCCGGACGATTGGCCGAAAGAGACCATCGTCCCCATTGGTCGCAGACAACCCAGGGATTTCAGAAAGGTCGCCTGGCCGACCGAATCGTAGACCACATCCACCCCTCGCCCCTTGGTGATCTCTTTTACCGCCGCGGCAAAATCCTCGTCCCGATAGAGGACGGTATGGCTGCAGCCATTTTCTCCGGCCAGGACGGCCTTCTCCGGACTGCCGACCGTGCCGATCGTCGTCGCCCCGAGATGCCTGGCCCATTGGCAAACGATGGACCCCACCCCGCCCGAGGCGGCGTGAATGAGGATGGTCGTACCGGCCTTGACGGCAAAACAGCCTTTTAAAAGATAGCGGGCGGTCATGCCCTGCAGCATCATGGCCGCCGCCTCGCGGCTGGAAATGGCCTCGGGAAGTTTGACCAGACGATGCGCCGGTATGCAGCGCACCTCGGCATAGGCCCCGAGAGGGACCCCGGCGTAGGCCACCCGATCTCCCTTGACAAATTCGGTTACGCCCTCCCCCACCATCTCCACCCTTCCCGCCCCCTCAAGGCCCAGCACGGCAGGCAGAGACGGCAGCGGATAGAGGCCGGTGCGATGATAGACGTCGATATAATTGAGGCCGATCGCCTCATGGATGATCCGTACCTCACCGGGTGCCGGTGTCCCCGGATCGTATTCTTCCCATACCAGCACTTCGGGACCGCCGGTTCTGTGGATCTTGATTGCCTGTGTCATTTACCCACCTCCTGATCATTTTTTCCTTTTTCCAAGAGAAAATGGCGCTTTCTCCGAGTTCGTTGTGCAACCTGAAAAAAATATAGTCACGAGTCCGGATTACGCCCGGCTCAAAAAACATCCTGGGGGAAACAGGGCAGAAAACAGAGACCGGCCACGGTTTACTGCCAAATCCATTTCATTGTGAGAGATATTATTCTCTACTCATTGCCATGCCCTTACAACAAGACCGCATTTCCCACCGACAGGATCATCTTTCTGCTTGTGTCCGATGAAAAGAGCTGCAGCCATTTTCTTGTGAAAAACCATTGCCTTTGAGGCACTGTTATCATATTATCAAAGGTTGGAGCCTGACAACATCCCTATCCAGACAAGATAGCGGTGATCTGTTTACCATGGGTGCAGAAAAAGAAACGCGACAAGGCCTTGATAGTTCTATCGGGCCGCATTTTCTGCAAAAATACTGACAAACAAAGGAGGAAGAGATGCTATTGAGACTATTTTTGAGTGTGTTTCTGATGACCGTGACGGCCTCAAGCGGCTTTGCCAATGCTGTGCTGCCAACAACTGATGTCAAGGGCAGCAAGGATAACCCGCTTCTGGGACGTTACAAGGGCTCGTTTATCCTTTCGTATGAGCACAAAGACTATAATGATTTCACCTTTCCCCTCTCTGCGTTGGAGAGGCTGGAAGAGAAAAGAGATATTCATAACAACCATGCCTATGGCCCCAAGAAAAAGAAAGAGCTCGAAGGAGCCTTTACCCGGCTGGTCTATCTTCTTCCGGAAAATGTGTCTCCTCTGGAGGTCATCCGCAATTACCAGCAGGATATGCAGGATAAGGGCGGAGAGACACTGTATGAATGTAAAACAGAAGAGTGCGGCGGAGATCCTGTGCGGGGCAGTGTCGGCGGTGGCGGTGAGATGAGCCTTGCCATGTTTCTTCGCCCGGAAGAACAGGTCAAGGATAAGCATTTCTCCAACGGTGCCTGTGCCCAGACATCACATATCTCCGACCAGCGCTACATGGCCGGGATGCTGAGTGAAAACGGGCCTCATGTGTCTGTTCTGGCCTATATCTTAAAAAAAGAAACCTATTGCGATGCCTTTGCCGGGCGCACTGTCGCTGTCGTCGATATCATCGAGCCCAAACAGCGCGAGCAGAAGATGGTCACGGTCAAGGCCGATGAGATGGCCAAGAAGATCTCGGCCACCGGCAGCATCGCCCTCTACGGGATCTATTTCGACTTCAACAAAGCCAATCTGAAGTCCGAATCCGGGCCGACACTGGAACAGATCGCCCAGCTGTTGCACGAAGACCCTAAATTGAAACTGCTGGTTGTCGGACATACGGACAATGTCGGGCCGTTTGCCTCCAACATGGAGCTGTCGCAGCAGCGCGCGGGTGCCGTAGTTAACGCCCTGGTTACCCAGCATGGCATTGACAAAGGCCGTCTCTCTCCCGTGGGTGTTGCCTTTGCCTGTCCGGTTGCCTCGAATAAATCGGAAGATGGCAAGGCGAAAAACCGCCGTGTCGAACTGGTTGAGAACTAATTAGCAGATGGCGGGAAAGATCACAGACCTGCTCGGTCCCGCCTTTGAAGTTGTTTTCACGGCTAGGAGTCTGTCGGATTATAGTAATTTTTTCTCAGTTCAAGGCATTTTCGAAATTTAAGCGCAGCCATATAGTCGATATTGCGAGCATTAATTTTCGAAAATAACGCAGAGATGGGGGAAAAGGGCATAATCCAACAGGCTCCTAGATGAACTCCGGATCGGTGACCTTAATCATGGCGAAACCGCCCTGGATATTGCGGGTATTGATAATCCCCCGTGAGTTCAGGAAGACCTGAGCCTCATACGACCGCGGCCCGGTATCGCAGAGCAGAAAGAACGGTTCGTCCGCTGGAATCTCGTCTACCCTGCGGCGCAGCTCATTCTGGGGAATATTAAACCACCTCGCGCCGTATTTCACCCTGAACGGGGCGGCCTCTTTCGCGCCGCGGATATCGAGAACCCTGGTGGTTTTATGGCCGAATTCGAAGAGAAAATCGGCAACGTCGACAGGCCGGCTCTGCCCTGCCAGGATATTATCGAGGGCATTGCCGGCGTTGTTGATCACATCCATCGCCGAGGCAAAGGGCGGGGCATAGCCGGTCTCCAGACTGCACACCTCGTCGACATCCACACCGTGCCGAAGGAGTACGGCAATGGTGTCCACTCGGCCCTTCACGGCGTCGCCGTTTTTACCGGCCGCCTCTATTCCGAGAATCTTTCGTGAATTTCGATCGGCCAGAAGCGTGATATAGATCAGCTCGGATTGCGGGTAGAAATGGGCATGATCGGCCTGCGAAACCACCCCGTAGACCGGATCAAAGCCGGTCACTTTGGCCTGCCGATAGGTAAGACCGGCCTTGCTGATCCCGAGATCGAAGACCTTGATACAGAAGGTGCCGACCGTGCCCTTGAAATGGCTCTGACCACCGTTGATATTGGTGGCAATTATCCGACCCTGGCGGTTGGCCAGCGAACCCAAAGCCATGAGCATATTTTCACCGCTGATCAGATTGCGTACTTCAACGCAATCCCCGCCGGCATAGATGTCCGGATCGCTGGTGCGCATCCGCCGGTCGACACTGATGCCCCCCGACATCCCCAGCGCTATTCCCGCCTCCCTGGCCATGGTCGTATTCGGCCTGACACCTGCCGCCAACACCACAATATCGACTTCGAGAGTCTTTCTCGAAGTCTTGACCAAAAGCTGACCGGTTGCGGAATTTTCAGATATCTCCATAACCTTGGTCTCCAGCAGGAGCTCCACGCCATGCCGCTCCAGTTCTTTGGCGGCAATCCGGGCGATACATTTGCCAAGCAGGGTCGGCAGCACCTGGTCTTCCATCTCAACCAGCGTGGTTTGGATGCCCCACAGATCGGTCAGGGCCTCGCTGATCTCCAGGCCGATGGCACCGGCCCCGACGACTACGGCCTTGCCGACCTTGCCCTGTGACATCAGGTCTTTGATGGTTTGGGCATCGTGCAGGTCGGAGACGGTGAAGACCCGCGGCAGATTGGCTCCCGGAAACGGGGGTCGAACGGCCTGCGCCCCGGTGGCCAGAACCAGCTTGTCGTAGTTGAGATATTCCTCTTCGCCGGTCTCCAGATGGCATATGCGCACCTGCTTTTCCCGGCGCAGGATTTCCTTGGCCTCAACCCTGGTGAGAACCTTCACGCCTTTGCAGCTCTCGAAAAAGGCCGTATCCCTGACGGCATGTGAGGTGGTTGTATACAGCTCCTCGATATCGTTGACATCGCCCCCAACATAGTAGGGTATGCCACAGCCTCCGTAGGATATGAGGTTGTCTCTGTCAATGAGCGTAATTTCGACATCCGGATCAAGCCGTCTGAGCCTGCAGGCTACCTTCGGACCAAGAGCAACTGCACCGATAATCACCACTTTTTTGGCCATGGCACTACCTCTTTCGTGAGTATTGCAACCAAACCGAAAACCACTTTGAGACTCTCATGCACTCCTGTCATAGTAGCCCTTTTCAGTAAACTGACAATACCACAACGTGTGCATTTGCACGTATTGTGGTAAAATTGTGCTACTCAGCGGACAGGTCCGGCCCCGCCTCGCCAATCGGCTGAGGCCTGTCTGTGGTTCATTCCATTCTTGCGCAGATCGTGCAATTTATGTAGCTTCACAGGGGGAAAAACAGGTCCATCATGCAAGCAAATGAGTTCTTTACCCAAAAGGAAAACGCAGATGAAAGAAAAAGGCTATCTCGAACAAACCGACACCTTGATGGAACGGATCAAAAAAGGTGCGTTTCTTACCGTTAAGGCAGGTGAGAAGGTCAATACCATGACCATTGGCTGGGCGACGATTGGCTATATTTGGCAAAGACCGATCTTTATGATTGCCGTGCGGGATTCAAGATATACCTTCAGCCTGCTGGAAAAAACCGACAATTTCACCGTGTCGATTCCTGCCGGTGACGAGCAGAACACGGCCCTGATGGTTTGCGGGACGAAGTCGGGCAGAGAATTTGACAAGTTCAAGCAATGCGATCTCCAGCAGAAACAGGCAAGGCATACTGAATCGCCCATCATTGACATCCCCGGCGTGCATTACGAATGCCAAATTGTCTACAAGTCGGCAATGGACAACGCCTTTCTTGAGAGCAGTCTGGAAAAACTTTATTCGCAAAAAGATTACCACACACTCTATTACGGTGAGATTGTGGCATGCTATGAAACTGCATAGTTTCAGCAATATATCAACCTGCAACAGCAACTGAGCCGGACCAGGCCACAGGCCTATTCGGTCGACTCTCGTCCCCCTCACAACTGGTGAAGTGTATGAAAAAATTTGTGTTCTTGGCGGCCATAATGCTGGCCGCCCTGCCGGCCCTGGCAGCTGAAACCTTGAAAATCGGCCTGCTGCAGATTGAGGACTCCGTGCCGTTCTATGTGGCAGAGCAGGAAAAATTCTATGCCCGTGAAAACCTGCAGGTCGAGCTGATTCCTTTTCTCAGCGCCCTTGAACGGGACAGCGCCCTGGCTGCCGGGGCCATTGATGGCGCCATCGATGATCCGGTGGGGGCAATCCTTTTCGATAAGGGCCAGGGGCGATTAAAAATCACCTCACTTTGCCTGGGTGAGACCGCCGCCGAGGGAGTTTTCGCCATCCTGGCTGCTCCTCAGTCCGGCATACAGACAGTCGAAGAGCTCAAAAATGTCGAGATCGCGGTGTCCAATTCGACAATCATCGAATACGTGACGGATCGGATGCTGGAGAAACGGGGTTTCAAGGCTGCTGAGATCAAAAAGATCGATGTCAAACAGATGCCGATCCGCATGCAGATGCTGCTGTCCGACTCGGTCAAGGCCGCGACTCTGCCCGAACCCCTGGCATCGATTGCGGCAGGCAAGGGTGCCAGGGTGCTGCTTACGGATGCGGAGAGTGACGAAAGTCTCTCGCAGACAATCATCGTCTTTCGCGCAACTGTTCTCGCTGCTCGAAAAGCCGAGATCGCCGGCTTCTTTCGGGCCTATGCCAGCGCAGTTTCGGCCATCAACGGCACCCCCGAGAAATACCGGCCTCTCTTTGTCGAAAAAGGCCGCATTCCCCCGCATCTTGCCAAAACATTTCCTCTTCCCACCTACCCGATGCCGGCCCCCTTCAGTGCCTCTTTATACAACCCGGTTATCGACTGGTTGGCGGCAAAACAGCTTGTTGCCAAGCTTCCCTATGAAACCATGGTCGCGACCGATTTCATGAATGGGCACAACTGAGCATGATCAAGGTCCAATCAGTGAGTCTCAGTTTTCAGCATGGCAGTACTGCGAATCAGGTCTTGCAGGAGATCTCTTTTACGGTCGAGCCGCATGGCAGTTGCGCCATCATCGGCCC
>JAUYSF010000100.1 GCA_030696435.1 Desulfoprunum sp.
AGTTGCAGTGAGACGAGGGCATAGAGCCCGGCAACCACATCATCCATCATGATGCCGATGCCGCCATGGATATGCTGATCAAACCAGCAGACCGGGAAGGGCTTAAAGATGTCGAAGATGCGGAAGAAGACGAAACCGAGCAACCAGGCGGCGGGATGGGCTGGGGCCAGGGTCAGGGTGATGAACATGCCGAGAACCTCGTCGATGACGATGGCCCCGGCATCGGGGCGATCGAGGATTTTTTCGGCCGAGCCGGCGGCAAAGAAGCCGAGGACAAAGACTGCCGCCAGCACAGCCAGGTAGATCGGCAGCGGCAGATCTCTGATCAGCAGCCAGGGCAGCAGGGCGGCCAGAGATCCCCAGGTACCGGGGGCCTTGGGAAGCAGGCCGACATACAGGCCGGTGGCGATGGCCATAATCAGCTGATTCATCGGCCTTCCTTGGGTTCTGTTGCCATCACCGCCCGGTAGACCTGCTGCAGCGGGATCTGCTGCCTGGCCGCAACCTTACGGCATTCTTCATATTCCGGGTAGATCACCGGGCCGCTCGGGCTTATGACCCGTTTGGCCCCTATCTCGCCCCAGGGGGTGCTGACCTTGATCAACTCCCGCTCCAGGGTCAGGCGCTCTTCCTCCCGAAAATGCAGGCCGATGGCCGTGGTCTCAGAGAGAATGGTCTCTTTGATTGTCTGGCCATGGGCCGGGCTAGAGATGACCTGCAGCCGGAAACCGGGTCGGCCCTTTTTCATCTGGATGGCAGTGATATTCACATCGAGTGCCCCGCGGGCCAGGAGGAGCTCACAGAGGTAGGGAAAACCCTCAGGGCTCCAGTCGTCCAGGTTCGTCTCGATGATCAGGATGCGCTGGGATTCGTCGGCTTCGCGCGAGGTCCCGACCATGAGGCGCAGGAGATTGGGTTGATCGTCGGTGAGTGTATGGCTACCGGCGCCGTAGCCGGTGGTGGTGATCGTCATCGGTGGCATGGCGCCAAATTCGTCGGCCAGGACCTTAAGCAGGGCAGCCCCAGTCGGGGTGACGAGCTCTTGTGTGTGCTGGACGCCATAGACCGGGATGCCATGGAGCAGTTCGCAGACCGCCGGGGCAGGCAGTGGCAGCCGACCGTGGGCACAGTCGACAAAGCCCCGGCCAAGGGGCAGGGGGGAGGCGACCAGGCGAGTGATGCCGAGGTGGTGCAGGCCGATGACGACGCCAACCACATCAATGATGGTATCGAGGGCCCCGATCTCATGAAAATGCACCCGGTTGATGTCGATGCCATGGACCTTGGCCTCGGCCTCGGCCAGGGTCTGGAAAACCGAGGCTGCCGGTCGGGTGATGTCGTCGGTCAGGCTGCTTTTGTCAAGGATGGCGAGGAGATCAGGCAGGGTGCGTAACTGCTGATTTGCCTTGCTGGTGACCTTGAGCTGCACGGCGCTCAGCCCCTGACGAGTGGTGGCGGAGATGTCGAGATCGAAGGGCGCGAGGGCAAGTTTTGCCAATTCGGTCTGCAGGGTCTCCTGCGGAAGGCCGGCATGGATCAGGGCAGAGAGGAACATGTCGCCGCTGATTCCGGAGAAACAGTCGACGTAAGCGATAGTACGGGGTGCAGTCATGAGGTATTCCGTTTCCAAATCAAGCGTTAACTTCGTCGGCGACGCAGAGGGTTCAGGGGGCAAGGACTGTGCCGGTTTGCAGGCTGTGGCCGCAGAGAAAGGCCGAGGCGGGCATACGCTTTTTGCCTTCCGGCTGGATCTCTCTGACCAGAAGCATGTTATGGCCAGTGGCGATCAGCAGCCCGTCCCGTTCGGCTCTTACCAGGGTCCCGGGTGCGGCCGGGCTGTCTTTGTGGATCACCTCGGGTGAAAACAGCCTGAAACGCTGGCCGTCGATCCGGCAGGAGGCCGCAGGCCAGGGATCGAGGCCGCGGATGAGGCAATGGAGCTTTTCGGCGGAGAGGTTCCAATCAATGTTCCCATCCTCCTTTTTCAGCATCGGCGCGGCGGTAGCCAGGCTGTGATCCTGGGGTGTGGGGAGAAGGGCTCCTGCCTTCAGGCGGATAATGGCCTCAAGCAAGGCGCTGCTGCCGAGTTCGGCCAGTTTGACAAAGAGGCTACCCGCCGTTTCTTCCGGGTCGGCGGGGATGGCCTTGGTCAGCAGGATATCGCCGGTGTCCATGCCCTCGTCCATCTGGATGAGGGTGACCCCGACCTCCGTATCACCATTCATGATCGCCCACTGGATCGGGGCGGCACCCCGGTGTCGGGGCAGGAGTGAGCCATGGACATTGATGCAGCCCAAGGGAGCGAGTGCGAGCAGGGCCGGTGGCAGGATACGACCGTAGGCGGTGACCACGACGAGATCGGGATGAAAGGCCAGGAGCTCGTCTCGAAAGGCCTCGGTGCGGATTTTTGCAGGCTGCAGCACCGGGATGCTCTTGTCCTGGGCCAGGACCTTGACCGGCGGTGGCGACAGTTTTTTACCCCGGCCCTTAGGACGATCCGGCTGGGTGACGACGGCCACGACCTGATCCGGTCCCTGCAGCAGGGCCGCAAGGCTTATCGCCGCAAAATCGGGTGTGCCCATGAAGATGATTCTCAGTGGAGTCTCTGTCATTTCAGGCGGGTTCCTCTTGCTGCCATTTTTTTACTTTTTTCTTGTAGAGTGCCCGCTTGAGGGCGCTCAGGTGATCGAGAAAGAGGATGCCGTTGATATGGTCGATCTCGTGCTGCAGGACCACGGCAGGCCGGTCTTCAGCGGCCATCAAGTGACTGTTGCCGGCCAGATCCTGGTAGGCAACGGTGATTTTCTTGAAGCGCTTCACCTTGGAGGTCAGATCGGGCACGCTGAGACAGCCCTCTTCGTCAAGTTGCTTTCCTTCCTTCTCGATGATTTCGGGGTTGATCATGGCCATGAATTCTCTCGCCCCTTCCTTGTCGCTGGTGGTATCGATGACAATGAGCTTAAGGGATTCACCAATCTGCGGGGCGGCCAAACCGATGCCGGGGGCGGCATACATGGTTTCAGCCATATCCTCGACCAGTTTTTTGAGTTCTTCGTTAAAGGCGGTAATACGCCTAGTTTCCTGGCGCAGGACCGGGGCTGGATATTCTAATATTTTGCGGAGAGTCATTGGGTCGTATTTTGGTTGGAATAAGCGGTTTGCAGTGTCAAAAATTGGGGCCAGTGTACCACAGAGAGACAACTTCTGCCACGGAGGAAACGATAAGCATAGCGGCCAGGAAAATACAGAGTTGATTTGAGGGTTTTGCCAAGATGCTGTTTTTACCGGCTGAGAGCAATCTCCCAGGCAAAAAAACAGATGCCGAGAGAAAGGCCGGTTAACAATACTTGCAGCCAGAAAGAGGAGCGAAGGGGGAGGGCTGATTTCAGACCGAGGAGATAACCGGCCATCAGCCCTATCACAAGACCAAAAAAATGCGCCCCCAGGTCTGTATGCTCGCCACTACTGCCGACCATGGCGAGCATTGCGGTTCCTGCCATGAGAGGCATCAGCAGATGGGTTCGACCAAGTGAAGAATGGCGCCTGAAGTTCAGGGAGGAGAGTATGCCGATGACTGAAAAGACGGCAGTAGAAAAGCCGACGAAATGGTGCCCCGGACCATGGCCGATGACATTGAGCAGATTGGCAAGCGTTGCCGTGAGCAGGAGGCCGGCAAGGCCGATACCATTACCCAGAATCTGAAAATAATAGTGCAGGAGAAAACCGCCCAGCAGGCAGTTACCCAGGAGGTGGAGACCATCGGCATGCAGGGTGAGCGCTGTAATGAGCCGGTAATATTGTCCGTCGGAAAGAATAGCGCTGGAATCCCCGGCTCCGGCCGAAAACCATAGAGATTGCTGTTGCCATGAGCCGGTTTGGAGATGGAACAGGCCAAGGCTGCTGACGATGAACAGACTCAGGAGGCGGAAAGCGGGCCGATAGTCTTCCGCCTCCGGTATCCGCCTCGGCCAGCTCATATTTTCTGCAGTATATGCCGCGATCTCATAGTTGGCCCTCTCGGCATAGCTCTCCAAAACAACGATCTCCCAGGAGTTTTTTGCGTGAGAGGAAATGGTATGCGGAATATGGGTGGCCGAGAGGACCAGCGAGAAGATCCTGATTGCTTCCGGATCCTCGGTTGTAAGAAGTGTAACAGAGGCTGGAGTTGTTTGTGTTTGCATATCCATGAGAAATAACATACCAATGGAAAAAAGCATGATGGATATTTTGAATACCAAGGAAACGGCAGCGTACCTCAAGGTCCATGTGGAGACCATCCGAAGATTGGCTCGGTGCGGCGAGATCCCGGCCTTCAAGGTTGGTAAGGATTGGCGATTTGATAAAGAGGTTCTGCGACGCTGGATGGAAGCAGGGAAAATGAATCTGTCCGGAAGCGGGCAATAAAATAGAGGGACCGAGGCCATGGCCATCAAGAAAAAAACTGTCAGAAAGCACACAGATCAGCCGCCCCTCCCAGAGGGTGATGCCCGGACAACCGAGATGCCGGCAGCGGCCCTAGAACCGGCGGTCGGTTTTCCCATTGTCGGTATCGGTGCCTCGGCCGGTGGGCTGGCGGCCTTTGAGGCCTTTTTTGCAGGCATGCCGACAGATGTCGATCCAGGGATGGCCTTTGTCCTGGTGCAGCACCTGGCCCCGGACCACAAGAGCATCCTTACCGATTTGGTCCGACGTTACACCCGTATGCAGGTCTTCGAGGTCGAGGACGGCATGACGGTTGAGCCCAACTGCACCTATATCATCCCGCCGGGCCGCGACATGGCCTTTCTCAACGGCAGCCTGCAGTTGCTCGAACCGATTACACCCCGCGGCCAGCGCCTGCCGATTGACTTCTTCTTTCGCTCCCTGGCCCAGGATCAGCATGAGCGGGCCATCGGCGTCGTGCTCTCCGGTACCGGCAGTGACGGCACCCTCGGTGTGCGGGCCATCAAAGGTGAGGGCGGCATGGTCATGGCCCAGAACCCCGAATCCACCGAGTATGACGGCATGCCGCGCAGTGCTATCGGCACCGGCCTAGTGGATTACGAACTGCCGCCGGCCGAGATGGCCGCCCAGCTTATGATCTATGTTGCGCAACTCTTCGGCAAGTCCCGCCGGCCCGCCATTCTGCCGACCGCCAGGGCTGAGAATGCCCTGAAAAAGATCTTCATTTTGCTGCGCGCCCAGACCGGTCACGACTTCTCCGGTTACAAGCCGGGGACCATAAGCCGTCGTATCGAACGACGTATGGCCATCCACCAGATCGAGACGATAGACGGGTACGTCAAGTATCTGCAGCAAACCCCGGCGGAGGTGGAAAACCTCTTTCGTGATCTGCTGATCGGCGTGACCAGCTTCTTCCGCGACCCGGAGGCCTTCAAGGCCCTTGAGGAGCAGATCATCCCTAAGCTCTTTGCCGGAAAGCAGCCGGATACCGTGATCCGCGTCTGGGTGCCGGGATGCTCCACCGGCGAGGAGGCCTATTCTATTGCCATCCTGCTTGCCGAACGGCAGGAGGCCATGAAACAGATTTGTAAGGTGCAGGTCTTTGCCACCGACATTGACAGCCGGGCAATCGCCACGGCCCGTGCCGGCATCTATCCGGCCAGCATCGCAAGCGACCTCTCGGCGGAACGAATGAGACGATTTTTTGTGGCCGAACCCGGCGGCAGCCTCTATCGCATCCACAAAGGTATTCGCGATATGTTGGTCTTCTCCGAACAGAATATGATCAAAGACCCGCCGTTTTCCAAGCTCGACCTGCTCAGTTGCCGCAACCTCATGATCTATCTCGGCGGGGATCTGCAGAAGAAGATTATCCCCATGTTCCACTACGCCCTGAACCCGGAAGGGTTTCTCTTTCTCGGCACCTCGGAAACCATGGGCGAGTTTACCTATCTTTTTACCGCCGTGGAACGCAATTTGAAGCTGTATCAGCGCAAAGACGGGGTTCACAATCTTCAACCTACGGTCCTGAGCCGCTTTCTACCACCCATGACAGCAGTAGGTGTGGCTCTTCCCTCGCCGACCGCCGGCACTGCCTATCCCGTAAAACTGCCCCTGCGCCAGCTCACTGAACAGGCCCTCCTGCAGGATGCCCCGGCGGCAGTCCTGGTCGATAAGCAGGGCAATATCCTCTACCTGCACGGCCGCACCGGCATGTACCTGGAACTGACCCCTGGTGAGGCCTGTGTCAGCAACATCCTGAAGATGGCTCGTGAGGGCTTGCGGCAGGACTTGACCACGGCCCTGCATAAGGTCGTGATCGGGAAAGAGATCGTCCACTGCCCCGGCCTGCAGGTCAAAACCAACGGTGATTTTACCAGGGTCAACCTGACCGTTCAGCCGATAACAACAGGCCCTGCCGCCTCCCCTGAAGCGCCCCTCTACCTGGTGATCCTGCAGGCAGCAGTCCTGCCGACCGTCGCCGAGGCGAACATCCCGAGCATGCTGCCAGAGCCGGGTGCCGCCGCCGACCTGATTATTACCGGGCTCAGGCAGGAACTACGGGCCAAGGATGAATACCTCCAGACAACCCACGAGCAGCTCCAGACCTCCAACGAAGAACTCAAGTCCTCGAATGAGGAGATGCAGTCGGTCAACGAAGAACTGCAATCCACCAACGAGGAGCTCGAGAC
>JAUYSF010000170.1 GCA_030696435.1 Desulfoprunum sp.
TTTCACCCCCTGATGGCAAATAAGCCGATATTTTCTACTCCCGTGGTTACTCCCGGATGAACAGGAGGTTGATACTGTGTTTTGTCCGTGTCGACCAATTCATTACCCACCGACTGGAAGGACACGGACGAACCTTTCACCTGCTGGCTGGCGGTGGGCCAAGCCTGGGAATCCCTAACCTTTCTAGCGCCGCTTGCCGGTTTGGTCCGCGCTCAGGCGCGCAGCACCTCGCCTTTCGGGTCGTAAAGAACCCGGTCAGTGACTACGGCCGGAATCTTGGCGCCAAAGATCTCCACCTCAACAGCAGTGCCGGGTTTAGCGAGCTCAAGGGGCAGGTAGATATTGCCGATATTCTTTTTCACCGTATGGCCGTATGCGGTACCACGCAGTCTGCCGATGACCTTGCCGCCGCTCAGCACTGCCTCACCACCATACAGGGCCAGCCAGTCAGAGCCGCCGATGGTGATGGTGCACAGTTTCTGGCGTGGTCCTACTTCCCGGATTTTGGCCAGGGCCGCGCTGCCGATAAAGCTTTTGCTCTTGCTTACCGTGAAACCGATACCTGCCTCATAGGGATTTTCCAGGGTGGTGATGTCATCGCTATAATAGAGATAACCTTTTTCCATCCTGAGGGAGTTGAGCGCATAGTAACCTATGGCGCGAATGTCATGGGGCTGACCTGCCTGCCACAAGTTATCCCAGACCACTATAGCTGTTCCCACCTTGCAGTATAACTCCCAACCCAGTTCTCCGGCATAACTGACCCGCTGGGCCAGAACCTCGGCGCAACCGATGCGAATGATCTTGGCCATCATATAGGGAATAGCGCCGTTGCTGACATCGTCGGCGGTAACCTGCTGCAGCACTTCCCGGGATTTTGGTCCCCAAAATCCGATGACCGCGTACTCTTCGGTGGTGTCACGAATTTCGACCTCCGGTTCGGTGGCACTGATCCGGGCGCGGATATGGCCCATATCATTATCGACAAAACCGGACCCGGTTACCAGGCGATAATGATTATCGGCCAGGCGGGTAATGGTTACATCGGCGAGAATACCGCCGCGCTCATTACACATCTGGGTGTAAATTACCGATCCCACGGGCTTATCCATCTCAGTGATCGCCAGGCGATTTAACAGCGACAGGGCGCCAGGTCCTTTGAACTCGATCTTGCCGAAACCGCTCATATCAACGATGCCGACCCGCTCCCTCAGAGCCTTGCATTCCTCGGCAACCAGCTCAAAATGCGGAGGTTTGACCCAGCCACCGGCGGCGCGCTGATCCTCGCCGGCCCGACGCCAAGGCTGACCGGGATCAACGTAATTGACCCGCTCCCAGCCGTTTTTCTTGCCAAATACTGCGCCAAGGTCTTGTAACCGGTAATTGAGCGGAGTGATCCGACGCGGTCGCATTTCGGTATCTTCGTCCTGCGGGTAGCGGGTGTAATAGTAGTAGCGATAACATTCGCGGCCACAGGAGGCGGCGTAGAAGGGATCCTGAAAGTTACGACCAAAGCGCCAGGCGTGGAAGCCAAAGAGATCCACCTCAGTTTGGCCGTCGATAATCCACTCGGCAAGGGCCTTGCCGATACCACCGGCTCCGCCAAAGCCTTCCATGGACAGGCCGCAGGCCATCCAGAAGCCCTTCACCGTTGGCCAGGGACCAATCAGCGGCTTGGAATCGGGTGTGAAGGCATCCGGATGGGCAACCAGTCGTTCGATTCCGGCCTCTTCCAGGAAGGGGAACCGTTTAATAGCGTTGACCAGCAGATGCTCGTAGCGATCAAAATCGGAAGCAGTCTCGGTGGCGCTATGGTTCCAGGGTACCCCATCTTCCCAGATCGAGGGGGGATTAAGTTCCCAGCCGCCGAAAAGGATACCGCCATGCTCGGGACGACCATAGATCAAGCGGTCAGTATCACGGAAACAGGGGCCGTTGTCCGGCACTTCATTGCCAGGCACCGCCCGGAGTGCGAGATGCTGATGGACAACCGGGGTTGACGGGACATTGATGCCGACCATGGCGGCCACCTGTTTGCCCCACAGACCTGCTGCGTTGACGACGATACCTGTTTTGATATCACCCTGATCGGTCCTGACCTTGGTGACCTCGCCGGCCGGGGAAAGTTCGATGCCGAGAACCCTCGTATTGATATAGATTTCGGCGCCCAGATCTTTGGCCGCCTTGGCCACTGCATAGGTGGTACCATGGGGATCAAGGTGACCGTCGTTGGGCAGATAAACGGCGCTGTAGAGTTCCTCGGCGCTGGCCCAGGGCATTATTTTCAGCGCTTCTTCCGGAGTAATCATCTCCACCTCAAGACCGACCCCTTTGGCGGTACTCACCGCTCGCTGTAATGTCAGATGCTGCTGTTTGCTGGCGGCCATCCGCAGACTGCCCACTTTGTCGTAGACGCCCAATTCGTAGTACAATTCCGAACTGTATTTGCGCATACGCATCATGGTGGGAGATGAATTGAACTGGGTCAGAAGTCCGGCAGCCATGCAGGTGGCACCGCTGGTGATCTCATTCTTCTCAACCATAACTACGTCCTTCCAACCGGCCTTGGCCAAATGATAGAGAATCGAACATCCCACAATGCCGCCGCCAATGACAACTACCTGAGCCTGATCTTTCATTTCGTTACATCCTTTCTTGTCTTTTATTGTAAGGACCATTCTGCCCCGGGGGGAGTGATCCCCTTTTCCATTTCAGCTGTTAACCGACCATGTTATGGGCCATATACTCTGCAATTAGTAGTATAGAGTTCTATACAGCATTATCCGAGAGGGCATGCTTTGTCAATAAAAAAAGTTCCCCCCTTGTCTCCATGCCCCCGCAAGCGTGGAATTTTGATAATCATCATATTGGAATTGTTTATATTTAGGAATTCATGGCCGTTCATAATCGCCAATTCCGGCAGGTGTCAGGCCAGGCCAGCTGTATAGACAGCATTTGCCCTGAAGGCCCATTACGCACAAAGCCTATTGTCGAATACAAGGACTGAGCGACGACAAGAGTTGAAGCGGTAAGAGAATGGGCTGGAGGGACGGAGGCGGGACGGCAATCGGCGGGGAAAACTCCTGCGAATCCGGTCAAAGAATGCGGATATCCGCCAACCGGGTTCAGCAGGAGTTCAAAAAGGACGAAAAGATTCGGCCGGCGCCGGCAGTGACAGATTA
>JAUYSF010000200.1 GCA_030696435.1 Desulfoprunum sp.
CCCGGTTTCAAGAACCTCACCGGCCTGACCCGCAAGTTTTCAATCCCCATTCTCGAGTATCTCGACCGCATCAAGCTGACGATTCGCATCGGCGACAAACGCATCCTGAGAAAGAAATCATAGGTCGGTTGAGGCAGGCAGATCCTCAGGTGGGATCTGTCGCCAGTCAACGACCAGCACGCTCCGGCATGACGATGTCAGCCGGAAATCATGGTCAATCTCCAGACCCGGTAGGGCAATGACCCGTTCTCCTAAGAGTAATACCGGAGACAAGCCGCGCTCATGGGCGGCTATCTTGCGGTCAGTCAAGAATCGGTTGACCTTCTTGCTGCCCTGGGCTCCGAAGGGCCTGAACCGCTGGCCGGGACTGACCGATCTGAGCTGTAGGGGGAAGGTGATCTCCCGCGCATCGAGATACAGTGTTTCCTTTTTCTTATCGCCAAACTGCGGCAGGACAGCAGGATTTTCGAGCCGGATTGACAGGATCTTGCCAATCCCGGAGAAGGTGTAGATCCCAGGCCCTGGCAGAGACGCGTCGATGGCAACCGGACTGTGACCGCTGCCCCGGAATCTTGATCGTCCGGCGGGATAGGAAAAGAGAATTTTCCCCGGCATCTTTCTTACGCGCAGGCCACCTTGCAGGTGCATCTCACTGCCATTTTCTCCTTTTTGCAGCACATACAGAATCTGATCGATCTGACGAAAACCTGGCCGACAGTCCACCTGCCAGCAGATTTTCTCAAGCATCCGTCGTTGTAGGGCGGGATGTTCTGTTGCAAAAAGATCGAGAGGGATTTCGATCTGGCCGGAAGGGCTGGCTGTTTCGGCTTGATCTCCGGTCTGCCCAAGAGTGCTCAGTGCTTTATCAGTCAGTGAGTCCAGAAGGTCATCTTCTTCTCGCAGGATATCCATGGTCTGCAGGACTGTCTGGCGGATGGCCGGATTGTAATGATCTTCGAGGGCGGGCAGCAGGTCGAGGCGCACCCGGTTTCTGAGAAAACGACGGTCCTGATTGGACGAATCGAGGCAGAAGGGGAGGTGTCTTTGTTCGAGATAGTGCAGGAGGGTTTGTTTTTTTTCCAGCAGGAATGGGCGGATGATCGTGCCGTTGCGGGCGTTCATACCGGACAGTCCTTTCAAACCACTGCCGCGGCAGAGTCGGACAAAAAATTCTTCCACCTGGTCATCTGCCGTATGGGCCACGGCAATGGTCTTGGCCCTGTAACGTCCTCTTAACCCTTCGAGGGCCCGGTAGCGCAGAATCCGGGCCGCCTCCTCAAGAGAGCAGCCTTCGGCCACAGCGTATTCTGCCACCGGAATGGTCTCAGTGTGAAAAACCGCCCCCACCTGTTCGGCGGCGGCTCTGGCAACTGCAATCTCCCTGTCGGTTTCATGGGGACGCAGACCATGATCAATATAGACGGCGATACAGGCTGGAGCGGGAAGGATGTGAGCGAGAATATGCAGGAGAGCTATGGAGTCCGGTCCGCCTGAAACTCCGATTATGACGCTGTCTTTGGGATATAGCAGCCTGTTTCGGTCAATAAACTGGGAAACTCTGTGCAGCAGCACTTCTTTCCTCCGGCAGAAAAAGTTTTTGACAAAAAAACGTTGAGGTATATTCTTTTTTATAGTTCGATATACCATACAAAGCCAATCAGGCAAAGCCAACCGAAAGAGAATCGATCTATGAACTTGAGAGCGCTAAGGAGAACACCTTGAAAATACTCATCGTCGAGGATGAATTTATCAGCAGGACCCTCCTGACCGAGATACTCTCACCCTATGGGAGCTGCCATATAGCCACCAATGGCCGGGAGGCCCTGGAGGTTTTGGAAAGGGCCTGTGAGGCCGATAATCGCTACGATCTTGTCTGTCTTGATATTATGATGCCGGAAAAAGATGGTCAGGAGGTGCTGGCCAAGATCAGGGAGATGGAGGATGCGCGGGGTATCCGGGGTATGGCGGCGACAAAGGTGATCATGACAACGGCCCTTGATGATTCATATAATATCATGGAGGCCTTTACTCAGGGGCACTGCGAAGCGTATCTGACCAAGCCGATTGATAGAGACAGGCTCCTTGAACATCTTCGTGAACTCAAACTGATAGATGCCTCCAGCCATGCTCTCCAGGCCTGAAGAGAAGGAGGAACCCACTATGTCTGCCCAGATGCAAATAGATCAGATCAAACTGTACCTCTGCGATCAGTTCCAGCTCTCTCAGGAGCAGATCGGTGAGATGCTGCCGAATTTCATCATAACCCTTGCAACCCACATGCAGAACATGGAGCGAGTCTTGGCTGAGGATGATCCGATGGCCCTTGGCAAGGTCGGGCATACCATGAAAGGGGCCTTGCTCAACCTCGGTCTTCACGACTGCGCCCAACTGGCCCTGCGTATAGAGGAGAAAGGCAAGGCCGGGGATCGGTGCACTGATTATGCCGGCCTTGTTGCTGATCTCCGGAATAAGATAAATCCGCTGTTCAGTTAAGGTTCTCTCGGTCTTTCCTTCCTCGCCTCACCTACACAAATATATCACCATAAAACCAGCTGATCACAATCCGTGTTCAGTTGGGCCTTTTCTTCAGGAGTTCCAACAGACGGACATGGATATTATCAAAGCCGCCGTTTGACAGGATCGCAACAATATCTCCCGTCTGGAGAACCGTCTCAAGGTGTGAAAGCAGCCGGTCGGTGTCAGGGAATGATTCGGCCGGGAGATGCTGCAGCAACCTGATGTCCGCCGCCAGCTGAGCCGAAGAAAACAGCTCACCTTCCGCCACATTGGCCAGGGCCATAGGTTCTCGCAGATAGACGACATCGGCGGCAGCAAAGGCCGCCACATAGTCCTTTTGAAAGATAGCCCGCCGCGATGAATTGGTCCGTGGCTCAAAGACTGCAATCAAGCGTTGCCCGGCATAGGCAGCTTTAAGTGCCTGCAGGGTCTCGCGGACGGCCGTCGGGTGGTGGGCAAAATCGTCGATAACCGTGACACCGCCTTCAATACCGCGGATCTCCTGCCGCCTCTTTACCCCACCGAAGGTATGCAGGCCCTCGTTTATTGCCTCAGAGCCAAGACCGATATGCTGCAGAACCGCCGTCACAGCCAGGCTGTTCAGACAGTTATGACGGCCGGGCAGCCGCACAGACAGTTCAGCCCATTTTTCACCGCTGCGCCAGGCTGTAAAATGAGTGATACCCCGCTCGATACGGACATCGTCGAGGGACCATTCTAACGATCTGTTTAAGCCATAGCCCTGCACCGGGCAGCGGGCCTCGGCCGCGATCTCGGCCACGTTCGGGTCGTCGAGGCAGGCCACCAGGAGACCGTCCTCCGGGATGAGTGCGACAAATTTACGGAAGGTCCTCTTGATGGCATCGAGATCAGCGAAGATATCGGCGTGGTCGAATTCGATCGAGGTGAGGATAGCGATCTTCGGTTGATAGTGCAGAAATTTTGAGCCCTTGTCAAAAAATGCCGTATCGTATTCATCCCCTTCTGCAACAAAATAGCGGCCTGCACCGATACGGAAGTTGCCGGCGAATTCACGGACGATGCCGCCAATCATAAAGCTCGGATCAAATCCCGCCCGAAAAAGAGCGGAGGCCAGCAGGGAGGAAGTGGTGGTCTTGCCATGGGTTCCGGCCACGACCAGCGAGGTCAGGCTGCGGATATAGAAATGGGCCAGGGCCTGGGGCAGTGAGAGGTAGGGAATGCCTGCTTCGGCTAGGGCCACGGCCTCAGGATTACTGCGGGTGATGACGTTGCCGACAATGACCAAATCGGGCCGGGGCGTGAGATTCTCGGGCCCATAACCGTTGCAGACCGGGATTCCCAGTTGTGCCAGAAAATCCGACATCGGCGGATACACCTGCCGGTCGCTGCCGCTGATGATGTAGCCCGATTGCAACAGCATACCGGCCAAGGCGGCCATGGCCGTACCGCAGATCCCCATGATGTGAATATGGGCGACGTTTTCCGGCGCAGAGTTCAGGCGTGGGTCGAGATCAGTCATGCCTTTGCCTTCCCTGCCGTCTCATTGATTGCGGCATGGATATCTTTGAAGGTCTCCGGGAAGTTCGCCGGGGTGATCCGCCCCACCTCGATAAACTTGATGGCGATTTCCTTGGCGAGCTTGAGCACGGTTTCATCTGAAACGCCTGTTCCGACCGGGCATCTTTTGCCGGTATCATCGTGTATGGGCATGGTCATATACCAGTTAAGGATGTGGAATGAGAGAACGCCTCTGCTGCTTGGAAGAAGGCCAATTCATCACAGGGACAACAGAGGCGCTGCGCATCGGAAATAACCGGCCAGGCCATCCCCATGGACTGTTCTGTAATACGGTACTTTTAGGAATTTTGCCAGAAATTGTTCGCTGAAGGGGTATGAGGATCTTGATTTGGAAAGGACATAAAAAAATCTTTATTGACTGAGGTCAAGGCTAAGAATCGAGCCTGTATTATAGTGGAGTCATGATCAAGAGAGGCCGGGGGATCAGCTGAAATACCCGAGCTGAGCCGGGTCTGAGCAAGCACGAAAACATCTACCAAAGGAGAACAAGCATGAAGGTAATAGATCTCGATGCACCACGTGAATTTATAGAAGGGGCAATGAAAAGGGTTTTCCTGGTCGAAGATTCGCCCTATTTCAAGATCATCAATTTTAACCTGGCGGCCGGCGCGACCTTTCCCGTGCACTCCCATGACCTTGATGGCCAGCTTTCCATCCTGGTCATCGAGGGCTCGGGGGTCTTTCTCGGGGCCGACGGGGCTGAGATCGCCGCCAAGACCGGCGATATGCTCATCTCCGAGATCAGAGAGCCGCATGGCGTGCGGGCCGGCAGCGATATGCGCATCGTAGTGACCATCGCGCCGCCGATCTGATTTCTTGCCGCTATTTGAGAAAGGAGCAGCAGTAATCGGTGAGGGTGCCGACCTTTACTCGAAATGAGGAATTGGTCGGTACCTCAAACGACTCGCCACCGTTGATGTCCTTCCACGCTTCTGCTCCGGCGATCAGTACCTCAAGCCGACCACTCAAGATCTCCATGATTTCGGCTGCCCCGGTAGTGAAGGTATAATCTCCCGGCTGCATGATCCCGAGAGTTTTGCTGCTGCCGTCGGCAAAGAGGATGGTGCGGCTGGTGACCTGGCCATTGAAATAGATATTTGCTTCTCTTGTCACTGTAACATTTTCAAATACGGACATGGCTGCTCCTGCAGGAAAGGGGTGAAAGAAGACGGTCGCCAAGTCTCGCAGACTGGTGCTGTCATCTTGAGGTCTCTGCTTAAAAAACTCGTCGATAATAGCCATTTTCAGCGAATCCGCAACGAATAATTCCTTGTCCCCTTACATAAACCATTGGGGAAGATCGACTTGCAGATTGACCAAATGCCTGCTAAACAAAGAGAATCTTAAAAAAGAAACAGATATTGAAAGAGTAGCTGGTTTTTAGAGGGTTTTGTTTTATAGGTATGCTAGGAGAGCGCTGGTTATTGCATGATGGAAAGCTACTATAAAGAGAATTAAAGGAGACGGATTATGGATTTTGCAAAACTTATGGCACGGGTGCAGGCGATCCTCACAAGCCCGAAAACAGAGTGGCCGGTGATCGCCGCTGAACAGTCGACAACAAAAGATCTGTATATCGGCTACATCCTGCTGCTGGCCGCCATCGGCCCAATTGCCGGATTTTTCAAGATGAGCGTTTTAGGCATGCATGTACCGCTCATGGGCACGTACCGTATGGGTATCGGTGCAAGCCTTGGCAATATGCTGTTCAGCTATGTTCTGATTCTTGCTGGAGTGTATCTTGTGGCCCTTATTGTCAACATGCTTGCCCCCTCCTTTGGCGGCCAGAAAGACCAAGATCAGGCTCTGAAAACCGTGGCCTATGCTTACACCGCCGCCTGGATTGCGGGAGTAGCTCAACTTCTGCCCTGGATTGGGATGCTGATTCTCCTGACCGGTTCTGTGTACAGTGTCTACCTGCTCTATCTCGGACTGCCCGTCACCATGAAATGTCCTCAGGAGAAGGCCGTCGGATACACCGGAGTCTCCATTCTTGTCGCAATTATTCTCAGCTTTGCCATTACTGCCGTAGTCGGAGGAATCACCGGCGGCATGGGCATGATGGGTGGCATGTCATCTTCTCAGATGAATATGCCAAGCGAAGGTGGTTTTGACAAAGACAGCCCCGGCGGCAAGGTCGAGGCATGGACCAAGAAGATGGAAGAGGCCGGCAAAGGAATGGAAGAGGCCCAGAAATCAGGTGATCCAGAACAACAGAAACAGGCTATGGAAAAAATGATGGCCTCGGCGATGGGCGGTGACGGCAAGGTCGAGACGCTGGCACCGGAGCGGATCAAGGCCTTTCTACCTGAAACACTCGCCGGCAGGCCGCGTTCTGCAGTATCCGCTGAGCGCACCGGGGCCATGGGTTTCCAGATATCGACGGCCGAGGCATCCTATGAAGACAATAGCGGTAGTGGCTTTCGGGTTGAGATTACCGATATGGGCCTGGCCAAAGGTGTAATGGCGCTTGCCGGTTGGGTTGGTGTCGAGAAGGAAAGTGTCACGGAGACAGGCTACGAGAAGACCTATAAAAATGGTAAGAATATTATCCATGAGCAGTGGGACAAGCAGGCCTCATCGGGAGAATACAGCATAGTCGTTGGCGAGCGCTTCACTGTCAAGGTATCCGGTGGGGCAGCCGATATTAATGCCTTGAAGGATGCTGCGGGCAGTATCGACCTCCAAGGTCTTGCGGCACTCAAAGATGAGGGCGTGGCAAAATAAAATGGCACCTCTGGCTGGCTGCCTCAAAACGGTCAGCCAGAGAAGAAGTAATTTCGTTTGTGAATCAAAATGAGAAACTGAGAACGATGAGCAGGAAGGGATTATTCAGGGCAGGGGATGAGCGAGTTTTTATAGACGAGAATTTTGGTGTAGAGGCTATCGCAGGTGTGGATGGATGCATCAAGGGCCCGTTGGAATTCACCAATATAGGTGGTGTCGAGAATCCCACGACCCATGAATTCCATGAGTATAAAGAGCTGGTCGCTGTTTTCGCTGATGTCCCGCCGCATAGATGTAAGATCTGCACAGCGGTGCTGTATCTCGATGGGTGTCAGGGAGGGGACTTCTTGAATAAGCAGGGAGGCAGCCTGTTTAAAAAGGCTGTGCTTGGCAATCGTATCGTTGAAATACATCTCTACGCTCTGCATCTGCGTTCCTTCCTTGGATGCTGATCAGCACGCCACAGCCACAATTGGAGAGTTCAGGCGAAACACGCTACGAAGTACTGTTGACGATCCGTCCCTGGTTGTGTTGCTGTTGTCTGTAGCCATTCATTGCTGAAAGGCCATCTCGGAGTTTTCCGATTTCATGGGAGATAAGAGATTTCACTCCCGAGGCCTTGGCGGTTATACGTTCATTGGCTAGAAGTACTTCCTTCAGTAAGCGTTCGTGCCGTGTTCTAAGTGTTTGTACCGAATCGCTTTCATGCGGTTCTTTCTTGAGCTTTGCAAGCAGGATCCGGTCAAATTGTTCCGCCTGCGTCTGCAATTCATACAGGGTTGCGCCAAGCTCCTGCAACTCCACTGCATCTGCTGTTCCAACCACAGTCTCCATTTTCTGTAGGAAGGCCAGTATCAGTTCATACTGCTCTATCGACTGGCGAAGTGCCGGTTCAATCTGCTGTATTTCAATCATTGTGTTCATTGCCGGGCTCAGCGCGATAGTGAGAGAGGGACATAGCCTTCAGGTAATCCGCCGGCGGATGATACTGACGGATTCGTCGTCAGGCGATTCACCACAATCTTATCCCGGCTGTTGGTCTCAATGGCCTCGCCCCAAGTAGCACGCAGATCTACTAGCAATCTATCCACCACCTTCAATTTTTCCATATCCTTGTGGAGATTGGCCAGAGTCAGTTCCCGCACCATAAAATTATAAAGGGCGTCAAGGTTCTCGGCAATTTCTCCACCAATGTTGTGATCAAGAGAGTTGGAAAATTCGGTGATGATTGCCATGGATTTGCTGATGCCATGGTGGAAGAGGGTGAAATTCTCTTCCTCAAGGCCGTACATGGCCTGCCGGGTGAAGCGTATCGCCCCATCATAAAGCATCAGAAGGATCTGCTCCGGAGATGCTGAAATGATCTGGTTTTTTTGATATTGACTGTAGGCGTTCATTTGTTATTACTCCACATATTTGAGAGCTGAGTAATGTAACTGCTCTGCGAATTGAGATTGCTGACCAGGAGTTCCATAGCATTGAATCGTGCCCGCATTGTTTGTTCGATTTTTTCCATCAATGTTTCTTTCTGGGCGATCTGAGTATCCAATCGTTCGACGCGTGTTTTGTAACGATCTTTTTTTTCGGCATACATCCCCTCGGTGCCGGAGGTGAGATCGACTAAATACGAGTTGAATTTCTTCATAACTCCATCGACGGTATCCTCACCGGCCAGCAACGTGACCATCCCGTCCAAACCACCCTCAAGAGCGGTGTCAAGCTTGCTGCTATTCAGCGTGATGGTGCCGTTCTTATTGGTTGAAATGCCGATATCGCTTAATATATGTAATGAACCAGTTCCATTGACAGAGTCTGTCAATATTGACTGGAGGCCTCGCTTGATGCTGTTTACCGTTGAGTCTCCACGCAGGTAATCGCTTAAGATGTCTTCTTCTGTTGTAGTTGCGGTTGTCGTTGTATCAGTCGTCGTTGTGTCAGTGGCAGTCTTGGTTTCGTATCCCTGGTTGATCCAGTCCATGATCTTATTGTAACTGCTGACAAAGGTGCTGATTTTTTCTTTTAAGGCAGTTGGGTCGGCGGAAACATCCATGGCCGTAGCGACGTATATCGGCGGATCGGCCCAGTCCCATGAATCTACCCCAACTTCAGAGGTGCCGGCATAGGATTTGGTGCTTGCTGCACTCAGGTTCAGAGTCACGCCACTGATGACATCGGTAATAGTATTGGAGTTACTGGTAACCTTAAGGCCGTCAATAAAGGTGACTGCCTGCTGGGCATCCTGGGTATATTGGTTTGTTAACTCCACCCCGAGCCCACCTGTCAATGCACTGCCAACGAGGAAACTCGTTGAGGCGTCTTTTCCCGTCAATACGAGATGGTAAGGGCTTGCTCCATTACCGTCGTTAATAATGGTGGCACTCACTCCTGTTGTTGTAGATTGGGCATTTATTGCCGACTGGAGGCCCTGCAGAGAGTTATTTGTGCTGTCAATTGTTATAGCCTTACCGTTTACGGTGAGGGTTCCGGTGCCAAAGGTAGCAGCTGTCTTGGAACTGTAACCGATACTCACATTCTTCTGCGCTTGGGCGAGTTGGGCTACGGTAATATTATAACTTCCGGTGCTGGCATTGCTCGAGGTTGCGGTAAAGGCACTCTCGGAGCTGAGAGTGACCTTGGTGGTGCGAACCTCGCTGGTGATGTTCATCGCATCAGCGGCCTTTTTTAGATCATCCAATCTGGTGTTGAGTTGAGCATAAGCCTTGAGGCGAGTAGCCTCATTTTCCTTCTCGCTTGTGAGCCGATCAAGGGGACGACGCTGGAGCGCCATGAGTTTTGTAACTATTTCGTCGGTGGGCAGACCCGTGGCCAAGCCACCAAAAGTTATTTCCGCCATACCTGTCTCCTTGATTGTTTTGCGAGCTGTTTGACGAACTTACTGCTGTAGCGGTACTATTATGATGTGGTATCGACAATATTGCCTTGAAGTTCAGCAAGGGCCGCCTTCATGCCCAGTAGTTCTTCGGCTGGGACCTGACGGATGACTTCCTGGGTGTCGCTGTCGACAATTTTCACAATCAGTTGTTTTGATCGTTCATCGTTTTCAAAACGGACACTGTACAGGCCGTTTTCCGTCAAGGCCTTGATCTGGGTCAGGAGTTCCTCTGCCTGGACGTTCTTGGCATCGGCGCTTCCCTGCTTCGTATCAGGCTCCTCTTTCACACTTTTTCGACCGGAATCAACCTGCTCGGATGCCCGTGGCATCTTCTGCATGCTGGTACCCGTTATATTCATTGTTTCGCTGATCATGGCTCTCTCCTCGTATCCTGTAGAACTTTCTTCTGAATTTCATATATAAGGCCTGGAGGGCCGAAGTGCAGCCCTCCAGGGTTAAGTATAAGACTACTGGAGCAGAGACAGGGCCAACTGCGGGGCCTGGTTAGCCTGTGCCAGAATCGCGACACCGGCCTGCTGCAGGATGTTGTTCTTGGTCATTGCCGAGGTCTCCTGGGCAATGTCTGCATCGAGAATCCGGCTACGGGCAGCCGAGAGATTCTCAGAGACATTGGACAGATTGGCAATGGTCGACTCAAAACGGTTCTGCACCGCACCGAGCTCACCGCGCATAGTGTCTACGCTGCTAAGGGCTCCATCGATAGACTTGATGGCATCGGCTGCACCGTCAACCGTGGTGATATCCACTTCGTCAATGGAAGCCAGATCGCTTGCGTTAGCGATGGTTGCACCTGTAGAGAACAGGGAGCCTCCACTGGCTGCGATTGAACTGCTGATATTGAAGGTTGAATTGGAATCAAAGGTGATCTCGCCACCAACTGTGGTGGAGTCAAGGGATGCCGAACCACCAATAGCCTGGTCACCAGCTGCGCTGCCTGCAACAGTGATTGTTGCTTGACTCGTTGCTGCTCCGCCACCAAAGAAATCGGAGATCTTGATGTCTTCACCCTCAGCCTGGGTCAAGGTAATGACGTTATCGGCAATACTGGCGGTAATACCGGTGGAACCACTTTGCTCATTAATGGCCTTGCTGATCTCAGAGATGTCTGTGAGGGCTGCTACCGTTGCCGTAATAGTGACAGCAGTACTGTTGGTGCCCTGCAACGAGAAACTCACTGCGCCGGTAGATGTCAGGGTCTGCATCGTCGCAGTCGTCCTGGCAGTAGCGGTGACACCCGTGGTTGCGGATTCTGCATTGACTGCAGCCGCAATCTCAAGTGCGCTGTCGCCGGTAGTAACTGCTGCGGTTGAAGTATCCTCACCGATGATAGTCAGGGTCTGTGTTATAACATCGTTAGCTGAGCTGGCTGCTGCGGCACTGGTAGCCCGCTCGATAGCGAAGTTAGAAGTGGCATTGTCTGATGATAAGGAGTTGTTACCCAGATCGGCTGCCTTGGCGGAATCAACACCGAAGGAAATGGTCTGATTGGCATTTGCCCCAACCTGGAACTGGGCGGTGGTTAAGGTGCCGTCAAGCAGATTCTTGCCGTTGAATGACGTTGTATTGGCGATACGGGTCATTTCCTGCTTCAACTGATTCACCTCAGCTTGCAGGGACCCACGATCTGATGCACTGTTGGTATCGTTTGCTGACTGCACGGACAGCTCACGCATACGCTGCAGGAGGTTAGTGGTTTCCTGCAATGCACCTTCAGCAGTTTGAGCGAGAGAAATACCGTCATTGGCGTTACGAGCTGCCTGATTCAGACCGCGGATCTGCGAGGTCATACGATCTGAAATGGCGAGTCCGGCTGCATCATCTTTTGCTGAATTGATACGGAGACCGGACGACAGACGCTGCATGGATTTTGCCAGCGCTGATTGAGACTGACCCAGATTACGCTGGGCATTGAGAGACATTACGTTTGTATTAATTGTGAGTCCCATGATATTCCTCCATGAATATGTTGTATGGGTTAGAAGCGGGCATCCTTGCCCAGTGCAAAACAACTACTTTTGAAACCTTTTTTACATGAGTTCTTTTTGTCGTTGCACCTCCTTTGGTTGATTTGCTCTTTGATTCTTTTATCGGCCATCCGTTACGAAGTCTTTAGTTACTTAAAAAATTATTTACATGTTTTACGAAGAATTTTTAGTGAAGGGATTTATCCTTTTTATAGGGGGGGTGGAGAAAGTGGAAAGTATTTTTCCCTTCATAGTGCTCATCGGTTTGCTGATAACAAAAGTTTAGGGTGAAAATGAGAAAAGCCTGAAAAAATATCTCAGAACCGGTGATGATATTGTATTTCTTGACAAAGATCGTAAATGCCTTGACAATATATAGAATATCGATGCTGACGCGGCAGGCTGCGGGGCGATCGAGAATTCTATGTTTGTGTTTGACGTATTGGCAATGGGGAATAACCGCCTTGCAATCACGACAGAATAACAATTTCTGAGAACTCACATAAATAACGATAGTGAAGATGAAACCCGATTCAAACACTGCAGCACCCCTACCTGAAGAGATTAATATGTTGGTGATCTTATTTCAACAGGGGCAATTAACCGAAGGGGAAACTCTTGCCCGATCTCTGACACTACGGTTTCCGGATCACGGGTTTGGCTGGAAAGTGCTTGGAGCTGTGCTGAAACAGCAAGGCCGGCTTGAAGAGGCGTTATCGGCAATGCGGCAGGCGGTGATCTTACAACCCAATGATTATGCCGCACAGAGCAACTTGGGTCTATTGCTTATGAGTATCGGACTGTTCGCCGAGGCAGAAAAAAGTTACCGTGCGACACTGGCGCTTAATGCAGATTTTGCCGAGGCACATAATAATTTGGGCATCATTCTTAACGAGCAGGACCGGCTTTCAGAATCTGAGACCTGCTATCGCAGAGCGCTGAAGCTTAAGCCCGATTATTCTGAGGCATATTATAATCTGGGGAATATCCTCCAGACTCAAGGTCGGTCGGCTGAGGCCGAGATCGACTATCGTCAGGCGCTGAAACTCAAGCCTGATTTTGCCGAAGCCTACAACAATTTGGGGATCAATCTGCAAAAACAAGGTCGACTCAGCGAAGCAGAGACATGTTGTCAGAAGGCATTAGCGATACGGCCTGACTACGGCGAGGCACATAATAATCTCGCTATAACCCTGCAAGATCAAGGGCGGTTCACTGAATCTGAGGTCCATTATCGCCATGCCCTTGATCTCAATCCTGATTATGCTAATGCACACAGCAATTTGTTGTTTCTCCTGAATTATCATCCTGACAAGGGTGCGGAGGAAATCTACGCGGAATACAGGCTGTTTAATGCTCGTTTCGGGCAGCCCTTGCACCAGGAGTGGCAACCGCATCCCAACAGCCGGGAATCGACCCGTCGTTTGAAAGTCGGCTATGTATCCGGGGACTTTAATCTGCACCCTGTTCGTCATTTTCTTGAACCGTTGCTCGCCCATCATGACAAGACAGCAGTTGAAATATACGCCTATGCCGAGGTCGCGGTAGAAGATGTGATGACCGCCAGGTACCGGGGTTACGCGGATCACTGGGTAGCTACTGCAGGCATGTCGGATGTTGAGCTGGCAGCTCGGATCCGATCCGATGCCATTGACATCCTCGTTGAGCTCTCGGGGCACACGGCCAAGAACAGGTTGGGCGTCTTTGCGCGCAAACCGGCTCCGGTTTCTGTTTCCTGGCTTGGCTATGGCTACACCACGGGATTGACGGCGATAGATTATTTTTTAACGGATTTGGCCATTGTCCCGCCTGGCAGTGAAGGCTTGTTTTCGGAAACACCGTGGCGACTGGCAACGCCGTCCTGTGCCTATCGTCCGGCGGAGGGCATGGGAGAAGTGAGTCGGTTGCCGGCAAAAGAGCGAGGACATATCACATTTGGGACACTGACCCGGGCAGTCCGTATCAACCACCGGACGATTCGGGTATGGGCGGAGATATTGCAACGGGTTCCTGGCTCGCACCTGGTGATAAATAGCGGAAATTTCAAAGAGCCTGCGATGCAGCTTGAGCTGTCAGATAAGTTTATTGCATATGGGATCGATAGAGACCGCTTGGAGATCGGCTGCAACAGTCCGCCATGGGATGTGTTGCGGGGTATGGATATCGGTCTGGATTGTTTTCCGCACAACTCGGGAACCACGCTGTTTGAAAATCTTTATATGGGAGTCCCTTTCGTCACCCTGGCGGGTCGTCCAAGTGTCGGTCGCCTGGGGGCGTGTATACTCGAAGGAGTGGGGCATCCTGAGTGGATTGCCGCCACGGAAAATGAGTATATTGAACGGGCCGTTGCCCTGGCCTCCGATCTGCCGCGACTGGAAACTCTTCGTGCCGACCTGCGTGCGGAGATGGAATCCAGCCCGTTGCAGGATGAACCTGCCTTTGTCTGTAAGGTTGAGACGGCGTATCGGGAGATGTTTGCAAAATGGTGCGAGGGTGGGCTGGCCGTGGACAATCAGGAGGAAAAGATGACCGGGGAAAGTACCAGTCAACCCTTTGAAGAGATGCTGCAGCAGGCTATTGAGCATCAGCAGTCGGGTCAGCTTCAGGAGGCGGAACGCCTCTATCTGGCGCTGCTGCAAATCGACTCGAATCATTCTCGCCTCAACTATAATCTGGGTCTTCTCGCTGTGCAAATGGAGCAACCTGCTGTAGGCCTGCCTTATTTTGAGGCCGCACTCGATGCAAATCCGGAGGATGGAGCGTATTGGCTGCATTATATTGATGCACTGGCTCAGGCTGGGCGATATGACACAGCGTGTCAAATTATTGAAATCGCGAAGCAATCAGGCTTGCAAGGTGAGGAGGTGGATGCCTTGTCGGTACGGCTGGCGGTTTTGTCGGGAGAGGAACCTACTGTGAAAACGTTTCCGGCTGAGAAGGGTCTTGAAGAGAAAGACAGCAAAAAGAAAGGTAAAAAGGCTAAATCCGCCAAGGTGCCAGGAGGTCGGTCGGGTGGCGCTGAACCTGGTGCTGATGAGATCAAAAGGCTGGTGACTTCTTTTACTCAAGGTCGTTATGAGGAAGCTGAGGCACTTACCCGAACAATGATCATGCGTTACCCGAAGCATGGCTACGCCTGGAAGGTGTTGGGAGCTATCTTCAGGCAACAGGGATTACTGACTGAAGCACTTTCGGCAATGTCACAGGCCTTGGCTTTCCTGCCGACAGATTACACCAGCATGAAAAACATCGCCGTTATTCTCTGCGATCTGGGAAGGTATGTTGAGGCAGAAGATTATTGTCATAAGGCTTTGGCATTGAATCCCGATTATGCGGAGGTTCACAATACTCTGGGCATTGTTTTCAGGTCACTCAATAGGCAGTCAGAGTCTGAAGAAAGTTGTAATAGGGCGTTGATTCTGAAACCTGGTTATGCAGATGCCTATGTTAACCTGGGTATTCTTCTTTATGATCAGGGGCGTGTTGGTGAATCAAAAATATGTTATATCAAAGCGTTAGAGCTTAACCCTAATTCTTCTGGAGCTTATTGTGGGCTTAGTCTTGCTCAAAAGGCATCGGGAAAAATAACTGAGGCAGAGGCGACTTGCCGGCGAGCAATTGCATTGAAACCAAATTTTCCTGAGGCGTATAATTCTTTAGGCGGCATTCTCTACGAACAAAGAAGATATGAAGAAGCGGAAGTTGCCTATCATGTTGCTTTGAAGCTTAAACCACCTTATGTTGAGGCATTACATAATTTAGCTAAAACACTTCAACGGCAAAATAAATTTGCTGCAGCTGAATCAATTTACAAACAAGTCATCGAGCTTAATCCGGATAATGCAGTCGTTTACTATGATTTAGGAAGCAGTTTTGAGGAACGGGGGAAGTACAGCAAAGCAGAAGCCAGCTATCAAAAAGCAGTAGAGCTCAAGCCTGATTATATCGAGGCCTGGGTTAACCTGGGAAACACTTTGCGAAAACAAGGAGGGATTATTAAAGCTGAGAAAAGCTATAGAAAAGCCCTGCTGATAAATCCTGATTATGTTGGGGCCACCAACAATCTGGGTTACATTCTTCAAGAACAAGGTCGCCTTGCCGAGTCGGAAGTCATTACGCGCACTATTCTGCAATCCAATCCTGATTATACAGAGGCTTTTAGTAACCTTCTCTTTCTCCTGAATTACCATCCTGACAAGGGTGCGGAGGAAATCTACGAGGAATACAGGCTGTTTAATGCTCGTTTCGGGCAGCCTTTGCACCAGGAGTGGCAACCGCATCCCAACAGCCGGGAATCGACCCGTCGTTTGAAAGTCGGCTATGTATCCGGGGACTTTAATCTGCACCCTGTTCGTCATTTTCTTGA
>JAUYSF010000230.1 GCA_030696435.1 Desulfoprunum sp.
ATCAACATCGATCACCAGGCCAGGGTCTGACACAGTCCCTCCGTATCGGCTCTGGGAGAGTCGTTTGGCCGCGGTTCGATGACGAACAGTTATACTGACCTGAAAAACAGTGACTGTATTCTTATAATGGGCAGCAATGCCGCAGAAAATCACCCCATCGCCTTCAAGTGGATCCTCCGCGCGAAGGACCGGGGAGCCAAGATAATCCACGTCGACCCGCGCTATACCCGGACCTCGGCTCGTTGCGATTATCATGTACCGTTGCGTTCCGGCACCGATATCGCCTTCCTCGGCGGTATGATCAAACACATTATTGACAATAATCTGATCCAGGAAGAGTATGTCAAATACTACACCAATGCCTCACAGATAGTCAGCGTGGGCTATGACTTCCAGGATGGCCTTTTTACCGGCTACGATGCGGAGAAGCACAAATACAACAAGGATACCTGGACCACCGACAAGGACGAGGCGGGTATTCCGATCCGCGATTACACCCTGCAGGATCCGCGCTGCGTCTACCAGATGCTCAAAAAACATTATGAGCGCTATACCCTCGACAAGGTTTCGTCGATCACTGGTGTCTCCAAGGACAATCTGCTCAAGGTCTATAAAGAGTACGGTGCCACAGGCGCCAGAGACAAGGCCGGCACTGAGTGCTACGCCCTCGGCTGGACCCATCATACGGTTGGCAGCCAGAACATCAGGGCCATGTCGATCATCCAGCTGTTGCTCGGCAACATGGGCATTGCCGGCGGTGGTATCAACGCCCTGCGCGGCGAACCCAATGTCCAGGGCTCGACTGACCACGCCATTTTGTACAACATCCTGCCCGGCTATCTGAAAATGCCGTCAGGGCCCGTGGATACCCTGGCCAAGTATATTGAGAAGTACACCTCGAAGTCCTCCGATCCCCAGTCGGCCAACTGGTACCAGAACTACCCCAAGTACACCGTCAGTTTCTTGAAATCCATGTGGGGAGCCAAGGCAACAGCGGAGAATGAATTTGGTTATTCCTGGCTGCCAAAACTGGACGATGGCAAGCACCACTCCATCATGCACACCTTCGATGCAATGTACGCGGGCAAGATCAAAGGGTTTTTCGCCTATGGCTCCAACCTGGCAGTCAGCAACCCGAATACTACCAAGGTCCGTAAAGGTCTGCAAAAACTCAAATGGCTGGTCAACGTCAACATCTTCGACAACGAGACCGCCTCGTTCTGGAAGGGACCCGGGGTTGATCCGAAGACTGTTGACACCGAGGTCTTCCTCTTGCCGGCTGCGGCCAGTATGGAAAAAGAAGGCAGCCAGAGCAACTCCGGTCGTTTGGTGCAGTGGCGCTATAAGGCCGCCAACCCACCGGAAGATGCCCTGTCGGATGGTGATATCACCATGCGGATCCTGGATGCCGTACGCGATCTCTATAAGAAGGAAGGGGGCGTCTTTCCTGAGCCGATCCTTAATCTCAAGTGGGATTACCGGGATGGTCTCAATCGCTTTGATGCTCTCAAGGTTTCCAAGATTATCAACGGCCAGGCCACTCAGGATTTCGTTATCGAAGACGTCGTCGCCGGCACCAAAGAAATATACAAGAAAGGTGAGACGATACCTTCTTTTGCCAAGCTGCAGGCCGATGGTTCGACCTCCAGCGGCAACTGGCTGATGGCCGGTAGTTTTGATCAGAAGGGCGAAAACAAGATGCAAAAGCGCGGCAAGGAAGATCCAACCGGGCTTGGCCTCTTCCCAGAGTGGGCATTTGCCTGGCCGCTCAACCGGAAGATCATCTACAACCGAGCCTCCTGTGATCGAGAAGGAAAACCGTTCAATCCGAAGATGAAACTGCTGGAGTGGACGGGGGACAAGTGGGTCGGTGATGTCCCAGATGGTCCCTGGCCGCCTATGGCAGATAAGGAAAAGGGCAAGTACCCCTTTATCATGAAAACGGATGGCGTTGGCGCCATTTTCGGTCCGGGCATGGCGGAAGGTCCTTTCCCGGAGCATTATGAACCCATGGAAGGTCCGCTGGCCAAGAACCCAATGTCGGCCCAGCTGAACAATCCGGCCGTTAAGGTCTTCAAAAGCGACTTGGATAAGTACGCCAATGCCGACCAGAAATTCCCCTATGTCTGCACGACCTATTCCTGCACCGAGCACTGGTGTTCCGGTTTCACCCGCTGGCAGCCGTGGCTGCTCGAGATGATGCCCGAGGCCTATCTCGAAATAGGTGAGAAACTGGCCGAAAAGCTGGGTCTCAAGAACGGCGAGCGCATCAAGGTTGCCTCAGTCCGGGGAGAAGTGGAATGTGTTGCCATGGTCACCAAGCGCCTCGTGCCGTTTGAGATTGAAGGCAAGATTGTTCATGAGGTGGGTATGCCGTTCAACTATGGCTGGCTCGTTCCGGAAAATGCTCCTGACGCATCGGCCAATTACCTGACCCCAGCCGTGGGTTGCGCCAATACTTTTTGTCCTGAGTATAAGGCCTTCATGGTTAATGTCAGCAAGGCTTAAGGGGGTGAGGATATGAAACAAGAACTTATAAAATTGATCGATCTATCGCGCTGTACCGCCTGCCGTGGTTGCCAGGTCGCCTGCAAGCAGTGGAATGAACTGCCGGCCAAGCCGACCAAAAACACAGGCAGCTACCAGAACCCACCGGACTTGCAGTGGAATACCTGGACCCTGATCCGTTTTCAGGAGCATGTCGACCAGAACGGTGCCTTGAAATGGCTGTTCCGCAAGGATGGTTGCATGCACTGTACCGATGCGGGCTGTGTCAAAGTCTGCCCAACCGGTGCCCTGTATCATACGGAGTTCGGCAATGTAAGCATGCATGCTGACAAGTGCATCGGCTGCAAGGAGTGTATTGTCGCCTGTCCTTTTGGGGTCCCGAAATACAACAAAGAGACCAACAAGATCACCAAATGCGATCTCTGCTATACCAGGCTCCAGGCCAATCAGCCGCCGGCCTGTGTCGGCTCTTGCCCGACCGGGGCACTGCAGATAGGCACCAAGGATGCTATGCTGAAGAAGGCCTACAAGCGGGCCAAGGAGCTGGGAGGGGATGCGACGGTCTACGGCGACAAGTTTGTCGATGGAACCCATGTCGTCTATGTCCTGCCGGAGAAAGCCGAGGTCTATGACAACCTGCCCGAGAGCCCCAAAGTCCCTCTGTCGATCATTGTCTGGAAGGATGTTCTGAAACCGGCCGGACTTCTGGCCGCAGGCGGTGTCGTGGCGGGAGCCTTCCTCCACTATATCACCCATGGTCCCAAGACCCCCGATGAGGAAACCACATGTGAAGGAGGCAAAGAGCTATGAAAAAAGGAATGATTAAGGCCACTGGGCCCTTTGAGCGCGTAGTGCACTGGTGTGTGGCCCTTTCCTGCCTCCTCTTGTGTATCACTGGAATGGGGATGATGTATCACTCCCTCAATTTTATCGGTACCCTGGTTGGGGGAATGGGCAATCTGAAGATGATCCATAATTTTGGCGGGATCTTTTTTGGCGTGAGCCTGCTCTTTACCATTGGCATGTGGTGGAAGGAGGCGGGTATCTTCTCTTTCCCTGAAGATATGGAATGGATTAAAGCCGCCGGCGGCTATCTCTGGCATGTTGAGAATGTGCCGGAGGTCGGCAAGTATAACCCGGGGCAGAAGATGTTTTTTCTGGCTGTGGCCCTGTTTGGCACGATCATGGTTGTTACCGGTCTGATCATGTGGTTCCCGCTCGGCTATTCCGCCCAGCTGGTCCGCGTCATGTTCGTCCTGCACGCCCTGGGCTACGTGGTGATCTTTGCCTTCTTCTTTGTCCATCTCTACCTGGTCACCATCGGCGCCCCGGGCTCTGCCCCGGCGATGTTTACCGGCTGGGTGACCAAGGCCTGGGTCAAGAAGCAACATCCGAAGTGGCTGAAGGAAATGGAGAAAGACGGTACATTGGTTGTCTATGGAGATGAAAAAACCTCCTGCAAGAGACGGTGCTGATAGCCATTGTGCTGATTGAGATGTTTCTGTAAATATATTGATGTGTAAAACAAAAGACCGGGGCGTGCAAATGCCCCGGTCTTTTGCATGTCGGCCCTCAGTTCCACCCGAATTTGGAAACTTCCACGAAAGGTTGCTTAATCATGGTGAGTAATAATTACGATATCGAGACGTTAGCAGGGGAAATAGAACAGATTCTGGCAGAACAACCACACGTCGCCAATCTGCTCAAGGCCTTTGGCCCCATGTTTCTGGAGAAAAGCCGTTGGCTCATGGACGTGCAGAATTATACAAAGACATTTCCTGTCGATGAGGTGCAATACCTGGGAGGTATACCGCTGATTCAGCAATGTCAGCTCTTTCTCCCTGATGATCCCTGGAAAAGTGCAGGACTGTCGGTCGCCGAGGCCATCAGGCAGGGACTGCCACATTTTGCCGGAGATATGGCAGGATTGACGAGGCAGATTGCCGAAGGAACAGTTGATTGCTTCACCTTGGTCAACTCTTCAACCGCACCTGAAGAGAGTCAACTAGCCGACCGGGCTCAGACGTTCGAGATTGAACCGATGGCCCTACAACTCTTTCTGCGATTTCTGACCCGGTTCATGCTCAGCAAAAGGGCGCAGGATATGGCAGCCGAACTCGCCCCCCTCACCTGGAATAAAGGGTACTGTCCGGTCTGCGGGAGTTTTCCGCAGTTGGCCATCATCAAAGAACAGGGCCAGAGATGGCTGCAATGCGGCGACTGTAGCCATGAGTGGAAATTCCCCCGCTTGACATGTCCGTATTGCGACCATGAAGACCCGGAGAATACCAATTACCTGTTTGTGGAAGGGAAAAAAGAAGACACAGCTTTTACCTGCAGTAAGTGTCGGAAATACCTGATCACCAGCAACCGATCAGCTAATCTCCAACAAGCTCATGCCGGTCTCATTGCTCTCAGCCTCGCTCATCTGGATCTGATTCTCCAGGACAAGGGTTTTCTGCCGATGGCTGAGTGTGAATGGAATTCCTTTGGAGCGTCCTCAGGGGGCTGAAGACGAAGCAACTTTCCTGGTGTTTGTCACCTGACCAAAGCCCTTGTTTTGTTATCTCCGAAACAGATTCTGATCGGAGATGACAAAACAGGGGTTTGGCCGTTTGTCTCTTGCGGATAGATCTATGCCCAGGGTTCAAGCCTTACCGCACAGGATTTGTATTCGGGGGTGCCGGTGATCGGGTCCCGGTGTCCTGAAGTAAGGATGTTGGTCATCACGTTCTGGTGATGGAAGGTCATGAAGACACTGCCGATTCGGGAGCGGTCGGAGACCTTGGCCCGGACCTTGACCTCCCCGCGACGCGAGGCCACCTTCAGCCAATCACCGTTAATAATGTTCAGGGTCTCGGCGTCCTTCGGGTGAATCTCCACCATTTCCTGTGACACTATCTCTGCTATCCCTTTCGATCTCCTAGTCATCGAGCCGTTGTTGTAGTGTTCCCGGATCCTGCCGGTGATCAGCACATAGGGATACTGCTCATCCGGAACCTCGCCCGAGCCCTGATGATCAAGGGCCATAAATGTTGCACGGCCTCCGGGTCTTGAGAACAGATCGGTGTAAAGGGTGGTTGTGCCGGGATGATCCTTGGTGGGGCATGGCCACTGGATGCCCTTTTCCTCCAGACGGTCGTAACTTATGCCGCCGTAAATGGGCACGAGGCTGGCAATTTCATCCATGATCTCAGAGGGATGGTTGTACGGCATCGGGTAGCCCATCAGGGTTGAGATCTTGCTGATCACCTGCCATTCAGCCAGGCCGGCAACCGGGGTGACGGCCTGGCGTACCCGCTGGATCCGGCGCTCGCCGTTGGTGAAGGTGCCGTCCTTTTCGGCAAAGCTGGCGCCCGGCAGTATCACGTCGGCGAAACGGGTGGTTTCGGTATGGAACAGATCCTGGACTACCAGGAATTCCACTGCCGCAAGTGCCTCTTGGACGTGTTTGGCATCGGCATCGGTATGGGCCGGATCTTCGCCGAGAATAAAAATCCCCTTGAAATTTCCCTTGCGACATTCGTCGAGCATCTCCACCGACTTGAGACCGGGCTTATCCTTGATCTTCACCCCCCAGGCCTTTTCAAACTTAGCCCGCGAGACGGGATCCGCCACCGATTGATAGCCGGGCAGGGTTGCCGGCAGAGGCCCGAGATCGGAAGCCCCCTGGACATTGTTCTGACCTCTCAAGGCCATAATGCCCGTGGCGGGCCGGCCGATATGGCCGCAGACCAGGGCCAGGTTGGCGATCGCCATGGCGTTTTCGGTACCTGTCCGGTGTTCGGTTACTCCGAGCCCGTAGACAATCATCGCTTTATCGGCCAGGGCATAGAGACGGGCCGCCTCGACGATATCCGCGCGAGCTACCCCGGTCAGTTTCTCGACGCGATCCAGGTCATATTCTCTGACTTTCGTCTTAAGTTCCTCAAAGGCCTCGGTCCGCTGCGCGATAAAATCCTTATTTTCCCAACCGTTTTCAATGATGACATTGATGATCCCGTTCAGCAGGGCGATATTGCTACCGGGTTTGAGGCTCAGCCAGACATCGGCCCTTTTGGCCATCCAGGTCTTACGCGGATCACCCACAACGAGTTTGGCACCGTTCGCCAGGGCCTCTTTCAGATACAGTGAAACGATGGGGTGGGCCTCTGTCGGATTCGACCCAAAGAGAAAGAGGGTGTCGATATCGGGCATTTGGTTCAGCGAGTTTGTTGCAGCCCCTGCGCCAAGGCTTGTGGCCAGACCGGCCACGGTGGGGGCGTGTCAGACACGCGCGCAGTTATCGACATTGTTAGAGCCGACCGCGCAGCGCACCCATTTTGACAGGAGATAATTTTCCTCGTTCGTGCATCGAGATGACGAGAACCCTCCAACTTTTTCGGGGCCATGCTCGGCGATCAGACTATTGAATCTGGAGGCGATAAGCTCTAAGGCCTCATCCCAGCTTGCCTCTCTGAAACCCTCGCCCTCTTTGATCAACGGCGTTTTGATGCGGTCCTCATGGTGGATGAAGTCGTAGCCGTAGCGGCCCTTGATGCAGAGATTCCCTTTGTTGACCGGCGCATCGAGGTCTGAAGTTACCCGGATCACCCGGTCGTCTTTGACATTGAGGAAGAAGTTACAGCCCGTGCCGCAATAGGTGCAGGTTGTTTTAACTTTTGTGACCTCACTGGAGCGACCCAGGCCCCGGCCCTTGCGGTCGGTAAGGGCGCCGGTGGGACAGGTCGACACGCATTGCCCACAGAACTCGCAGTTCAGCAGACTGCGCGGCTTAGCGAAAGCGGTATCGGGCATAACCTCAAAACCGCGGTTGATGATCGAGATGGTGCCGGCCATCACCACTTCATTGCAGATGCGCGTACAGCGACCGCAGACGATGCACTTATTCGGTTCGTAGGTGATAAAGGGGTTGTCCTGGCGGATCGGCAGCTGCCACTGCTCACCCGGATATTTGTCGAGCCTGGCACCATACGTGTAGGCCAGATCCTGCAGGCCGCAGCTCCCTGCTGCCTCGCAGCACATGCAGTCATTGGGATGGTTGGAGAGCAGGAGTTCGAGAACGGTCTTGCGCAGTCGGGTCAAACGAGGGGTTTCTGTCGTGATTTCCATCCCGGCCTCGGCAGGGGTGGTGCAGGAGGCCAGAGGTCTCGGCACACCTTTTATTTCAACGATACAAAGGCGACATCCACC
>JAUYSF010000315.1 GCA_030696435.1 Desulfoprunum sp.
CGTATTATATTCATACGGTGTTTTCCTTGTAAGCGGGAGAACAGATTTGACGCAGTTCTTTAAGAGTCCAGCACTTTGGGCGACAATTCTCGGTATTACCGCTGCAACCTGCAATCTGTCTGTACCAACGTTCGTTATTGATACATATAACGTGGTCAATAAAGGAATCGACATTCTGGCCCTTGGTGCCATTCCTTTGCTAATCATCAACCTTGGCTATTCGATGAGCGACACAAAGCTCTCGACTCTAAAAGACGGAACCATCGGAGCGGCTCTCCGTCTCATCGGAGGGCCGCTCCTGGCATTCGGCCTGGTCTTCTGTTATCGACTTCTCGGGTGGACTCCAATCGGACCTGGAATGGATCCTCTTGTAGCTCTTTGCTACCGAACTTCCGAAGCAATCATTATACTTAGCGCAGCGATGCCAGGACCGATTATGGCATATCTCTTGAATGTAAAATTCGGAAACTGTCCGGAGAAAGCAGGCGCAATGCTCTCGGTTGGAACACTCGGCGGAATTGTGACGATCCCGATAATTCTCAGCTTGATAAACCGATACATCATCGGAATGTAACCTGTTTTTAAGAAACTATTGATGAGGATAAGATGATCTTTGATTCTTTAACTAATTTCTCGGTATACCAACTTCTTCACCCCATGTTTAAAGACGTTCAGGCGTTCATTTCAACCACAAACTTGCACGATCTTCCAATTGGTAAACATCCAATAAATGAACTTGGCGCATATGCATCAGTAAATGAATATCTCACCAAGTCGATTGAGGAGAGCTTTATTGAATGTCATAGAAAATACATAGATCTTCAAATTCTCGTATGGGGAGAAGAGAAAGTAGGCGTAGCTCCTAAACACTCTTGTGTCGAACAATTCTACGACGCGACGAAAGATCTACAAAAACTCATTGGGATGGTTGATTATATTACACTAGTACCTGGTTTATTTGCTATTTTCTTCCCTGATGATGCCCACAAGCCCAGTGTGAAAAGTGGAGTTGAGGCTGTTTCCGTTAAAAAAATTGTATTCAAAATACCTGTGTGACATCAAATAAACGTAAGCGTCAAAGAAACCCCACTTCTCAACCACGTCCTTCAATTGTAGAAGAAAAGTCAGAATTACTGGATGGCACTCAAAAAGGATGAAGAAATGACAAAGTCAGCTGCAACCAAGAGATTTTTCCTGGTTACAACTGACTTTATGAGAGAGATTACAGCTTCTGATGAGATAATTGACCTACTGTTATGCATATGAAAACTGCGACAGGGTGCGGCAAATCATCCTTTTTTCACCCAGGCTTTTCCGACGGGCAAGACATCCCTACCGAATACTTGCATGAAAATCACATGGGCCATCATATAATATGCGCCAAGGGCACAGAGTATCAGGTCGAAAGCAACCAGTGTCTTGATACTTCCCATGCCCGCCAGGATTTCGAGGTCAAGACCGATGAAACCGAGGACAAGTGTGCCAAATGTAAACACCATTGCGGTATGGACAGCAAATGATCCAACAAACATGATAGCAGTATATACAGTGTACGCCACCAGGAACCAACCGAGATCGCCTGCGCCAATATTGAGATGTGCTCCAATCCAGGTATCCTTTACCCCTTGCAAATCAAGAACTAAGAAAATAAAGGCCAGGGCAATCCAGAATGCTCCGTAAGAACAAAATGCACTGTAACCAAAATTATTTCCGGCCTTGAACTCCTGAAGACCAGCCATGAGCTGAGCAAATCCACCGAAAGCCAACGCGCAACAAAAAACAACACCGGTACCACACAAACCGAGGTTGTGGAATTGCAGCAATAAGGTGGTGGTACCAAAACCTGCCAGACCGACAACTGCCGGATTCCCTAAACTTGTTTCTGCCATTGCGTTCATCCTCTTTTAAATTTTTTTGTTTTTCCTGCCTGGCCATACGTGAAACAATATCACGTTGTTAAAAGATAAAATGGTCGAACATTTTTTCGTGACACTTTGACTCAATTTCAAACATAAGCTCGTTGCTATTGCTCGATGCTCAGCTTGAAGCGAAGACGTAAATTGAATTCAGGAAGCAGCTTATCGAAAAAATACTGCATTAGGGCGCAATGTATCTTAAGCAAAGACAATGCCAACTTGGCATCTACCAATATATCTTATTTTTTCGGCAGGTTATTGACTAGGACTACTTTCAGGCGGGCTACAACAAAAGTTGTGAGAAAACGGGGAAAATCGCTCCAAGGCCACTGGCCATGGAGCAATAAGGGGAACAATATATATTGTGATTACAAAAAAGGTTGTAGGGGTTTATTCCATTGCCAAATCAAGATGAGAACGCGGAGGCTGGCGAGCAGCGATGAGACAGTACATATTTGTACGACGAGGAGCTGCTCAGCCTGTGCCGACCAAGTTACTGCTTGATTTGGCAATGGAATTAATGCTCATCTTCCCAGTTCAGCATCCTTTTGCTCAAGGCCTGCTGGGTTATTCCAAGCATCGTAGCAGCTGTCGTCTGATTATTCCCGGCACGATGCAGAGCCTCCTCGATGAGCATACGGGTTGCTTGTTTAATCGTCGGAAACGGCGTTGCAAAACCTACGACCACGCCATTCTTCATATCCGTTTGCTGCAATTTTCCTTCGGCCTCGCCGGCTCTCGAAATATGGTTGCGGAAAACAGTTAACGGAAGAATTCCGTTCTTGTTCTGGACGAGAGCGTCAAACACCATGGCCTGCAATTCGCGAATGTTCCCCGGATAATGATAGCTTTCCAGGAGGGGAAATAATTCCTGAGGGAGTCTTGGCTTAGCCTTTTCAAGTGATTTTGAAGCATTATGGACAAAATATTCAACAAGGAGGCCGATATCCTCTTTACGTTCCCTGAGCGGCGGGAGGACTATCCTGTGAGTACGAAGGCGGTAGTGCAGATCCTTGCGAAAAAGTTCTTTCTGCTGCAGCTCCCAGAGATCAACATGCGTTGAGGCAATAATGCGCGCTCTGCTTATTCGATTGGCATCCTGGCCGAGTGGCATATATTCTTTTTCTTGAAGCAGGCGCAGGAGCTTTATCTGCGAGCTATGGCTCAAATCTCCGATCTCATCAAGAAACAGGGTGCCGTCTGCGGCCCGTTCTATGAGACCTGAGCGACCAGACTCGGCCCCTGTAAAGGCGCCCTTGACATGGCCGAAAAGGGTGTCGGAGAATACATTATCATCAAGACCTGCCACGTTAACGGCAATAAATTCTCCGGGATTTCCGCTCAATGTATGAATTGCCCTGGCAATCAATTCTTTGCCCGTTCCGGTTTCACCGCGAATAAGTACGGGCTGAGAGGTAGTGGCAACTGACTCAATATAGCTGAAGAGCAGCATCATTTTCGGGCTGTTGGTAATTATATCGTCAAAAACCTCCGGGTGTTTCAGGCTCCCTTCGCGCAACTGCTCCTTGAGCACCTGGTTTTCCAAATGCAGCTCGCTGTACTGAAGACTTTTTTTCACTGATGCAATGAGCCGATTTTCATCAACCGGTTTGACAATATAATCAAAGGCCCCGGACTTCATACAGTTCACCGCTGTCTGGGCATCAATTCGACCGGTAATAATGATAATTGGAATGTGGGGATACTGACTGGTGAGCTGCTCGAGAATTGTTTCTCCGTTTATCTGGGGCATATTCAGATCGAGCAGGATAAGGCTTGGGTTTCTTTGTTTGACTATGGCCATAACCTGTCTGCTATCCGAACATGTCAGGACATTATTCAGGCCGGCAAGCTGCAGTATGGTGTCCACAGAAAGGAGGATTGCCTCTTCATCGTCGATCACCAGAATGGGGTCTGTCGGGTACGCTCTTATGTTCATATCATCCGTCCAATCACTTCGTCAGGGCTGTATCTTGGTAATAAAATAGTGGCGGTCGTACCTTTCAGAGATTCGGAATTGAAATCAAGCCAACCGCCGTGGTTGCGAACAATGGTGTCTGAAATTGACAAACCTAGACCCGTCCCGTTGCTGTCGCGTTTTGTGGTAAAAAACGGATCTTTGATGCGGATGAGAACCTCTTCAGTCATTCCTTTGCCGGCATCCTGCACCTTCAGAAAAACCTCCTCAGATTCTTCAAGATACCCAGTGCTTATATGCAGACTTTGATTCGGTTCGGTCAAAGCCTGGCAGGCATTGACCACAAGGTTAATGACAACCTGTCCGAGTCGCTGACTGTTACCCTGCAGAGTTGGCAAATTTTCATGATATGTCACCTGAAAATTATCGGTCGCTTTTTTGATCAGGCTGGCAATCAATCCGATGGCCTTTTCAACAACCAGGTTGAGATTAACAGTTTCTCGGAAATCGGATGGTTTCTGACCGGAAAATTCTCTCAGATCACCGACAATCCGCTTCACCCGTTCTACGCCCTCCAGGGAAAAGAGGAGCAATCTCGGCATCCTTTCACGAAATTGGCCATATGACATGCCGCCAATTTCCAGAGAACCTGTTTTTTCGAAGTGGCTGTCGAGAATGGGCTGGGCCGTTCGCCAGAATTTATCGAATACCTGGATATTCAACATCACTGAAGAGATGGGATTGTTAATTTCGTGGGCCACCCCGGAAACAAGTGTCCCGAGAGATACCATCTTATTGGTTTGCATCAATTGTTCCTGCTGCATTTTGGCCTGTGCTTCTATTTTCTTTCTCTCCGTAATATCCCTGGCTGTCATCAGGAAGGTAGCCGACTTATCGGCCGCAGAAGTTTTGGCAAAGGTGGCCTCAACCGCAAGAGTCCTGCCATCTTTTAGGATGAAACACGTTTCGAGGAGATAATTGTCCGGCTGAGCACCAGCAATCTTCTCCATTTTTTCTTTAAATTCATTATGTTGTCCTGGCGGGATCAGGTCTGTCATGTCCATTCTGGTCATATCGGACAGAAAATAGCCGCTGATTCTTTTCCAGGCTGTGTTGACATAGCTAATACGAAGATCGGAATTAAAGAGAAAGATAATTTCTCGAGCCGTCTCAGCCAGCAGCCGGTACATGTTTTCACTTTTTTGCAGAGACTCTTCAATGGCCTGGCGATGGTTTTCTCCCGTCACCCCTTGCCAAACGATATAGACGGACAACATCGCGATCACACCAAGTATTCCCAAAAATATCAAGGTCATGTGTCGCGTAATTGCGGCGATTTGGGCCCTTACGTCTTCGAGGTACACGCCGGTTCCCACTATCCAGTGCCACGGTCGGTATTCCTGCACATAAGAAATTTTGGAAAAGATTCTGGAAGGGTCGTCCTGCCATTGCCAGTGGTAGTTGACGTAACCTCCTCCGGACTCCTTTACCGTAGCAAGAAAGGCCTGGAAGAGTTTTTTTCCGGCAGGATCTTCGGTGTTTGTCACATCTTTCCCTTCGAGATCAGTCCGGTAAGGATGCATGATCATTCGGGGATGGGTGTCGTTGATCCAGAAATAGTCTTTGCCCTCTGGACCGTACCGGAGACTTCGCAGGTGAGATGCGGCCTGTTTTTTTGCCTCTTCGATTGAGATGGAATGTGTCTCTGCAAGTTTTGCATAATAGCGGATAGAACTCATGGCCGATTCGCTCAGGGCATGAATCATTTCTCTTTTCCGATCCATCAGATGATCTTCGAATCTCGGGAGTATGTATCCAAAAAATGTGCCGATGAACAGCATCATGGAAAGAAGTACCGGCATGAAAATTTTTGCCGGTACTGAACTCGGAAAGGGAAGCCTGAGTGAATTTCTCATAGGTGAGGATCTTGCAAAAGACTCTGACAGTTTGCCCCTGTGATCACTGGGCGGCCTACGGCAAATTATATAACTATTTGAAATATTGTAAATTCATAATATTTTCTGTTACTATTTTCTTACGAGACAAAATGGCAGGGAGATCTGTATTACGCTCAGAAAGAAGATATCATGGTTGCTGGAAAGACTACAACCACGTTTATTCCCCTCTCTGGAAGAATATTGTCGCCTTCGGTGGAACTACCCGGCGCTACTCTTCCATCCCGGTGCCCACGATATGTATAAAAAACAAGCCCTTGGAAGGCTTGCCCCTCCTTCTCCCCCTGTCCCTTTCTCGACAGACGAGTCACCACACCTTGAGCCCCTTCCAAGAACCGGCAATTAAACCGGCAATATTTTTTTCATATTGTTATTTATGATATTGATATACAGTGTATAGAACAAAATATCGTTCCGGCAAAATTCAAATTGGTGTGGAATATGACAAGCGGAGAAAGCATAACGTCAATGGAGCCGATGTTGCCGCCCGAAAGCGAGAGGCGGCTTGAGGATCTCGCCTTCGATCTGGCGACCAAGGCCAGCGGATTGGCAAGTCAATTGCCGCAACCGGTCCGCCAGGGGATCGGGGATCTTGTCCGCTCGATGAACTGTTACTACTCCAATCTGATCGAAGGACACGATACACACCCGCGCGACATCGACCGCGCCCTGGCTCATGCCGACTATTCGACAGATCCGGAAAGAAGAGCCCTGCAACATGAAGCCATCGCCCATATTGAGGTGCAGCAGCTTATAGATCGTCAGAAAGACCTGCAGATTGCAGAAACAAGCGCCGAGTATCTTACCTGGCTCCATCGAGAATTCTGTCAACGAATGCCGGAAGAATTGCTTTGGATTGCAAACCCCGAGACGGGAGAACGCCAGCGCGTTGTCCCCGGCCAGTTGCGGGAAGGGTGGGTGCAGGTAGGGCGGCATATCCCGCCAGGCGCCGAAACATTGCCTCTTTTTCTGAAACGATTCGCCGAGGTGTATGATTCTCAGCGGCTGTCGCGAGTACGGCAGATAGTCGCCCTGGGCGCGGCCCATCACCGCTTGCTGTGGATTCATCCCTTTTACGACGGCAACGGACGGGTAGCGCGTCTTATGTCGCATGCAACCCTTATCCGCTGCGGCGTGGGAAGCAGCCTCTGGTCCATCGCCCGGGGATTGGCGCGCAACGTCCAGAAGTACAAGGGCCTGTTCATGGCCGCCGATTCACCACGGCGCGGCGATCTGGACGGGCGTGGACCATTGTCGATGCAAGCTCTGATTGAGTTCTGTGAATTCTTTCTGACCATCTGCATCGATCAGGTTGAATTCATGACCTCGCTCCTTGATCCCAAAAATCTGCTCCGACGCATGGATCTGCATATCAAAGAAGAGGTGCAGGTAGGGCGATTGCCCAAAGGAACTTTTCCGTTACTGCGTGAAGCATTGTTGGCCGGTGAGGTGCAGCGAGGGAGGACCGGAGAGATTACCGGCTACGGAGAGAGGATGGCGCGCAACGTCGTTTCCGAGCTGATAAAATTGGGATATTTGCAATCAGAGAGCAGCCGCAAGCCGCTTGTCCTCTCTTTCCCAATCGATGCCGTAGAACGATGGTTTCCACGGCTGTACCCAATTGTTTAGTGGGTATAAGGTGTACCACTGGGGGAAAAAGGAAAGAGAGCGAGAAAGAAGACGGATTTGATTATCTTTGCAATCAGGGAGATAGGTGGTTGCACAGATAAGTATGGTGTCTGGAATTCAAAGCAACAAGGCACTGAAGCCGCGGCCACGCTTTGGCATACACGCGGCTTGAGCTTGGGGCGTCAGGTGACCTCCTGTAGGTGCATAAATAATTAAGGCCGATGAGTGCAATCAGTTCAAATGCATATCGGTTCCGCTGATGGCATTGGCGAGTTCCCGCAGGAGGGAAACATTGGGATGTCCATCGGCTTCGGCTCGGGCGATAGTGTCACGAAGATCCCAGCCTTCGGACCGAGCGCCGGTTGCCAGGAGATCTCGAATCTGCTGCTCCGCCTGGGGATACTCCATTGGAAAATGGGCTAACCGGTAGAACCAGAGTTCGGCCAGTAATGGAGGGTTGGTCGGGTTCAAAGCAAAGGCCCGGTTCAGCATCTCTGCTCCTCGCCTCCTGTCCGCCCTTGCCAAGAGAAGTTGACAATAGTTTCCGGTAAGATTGGCATCATTGGCATCAAGTTCCAGGGCCTTTTTGTAGAGAATTTCTGCGGCATCATAATCCTTGCGAATATCTTGTAGAAAGAGCGCGTAGTTGCCAGTGATATTGGCCTGGTTTGAGTCGAGTTCCAGGGCTTTTTTATAGAGAATTTCTGCAGCATCGTAATCCTTGCGAACATTTTTCAAAAAGAGCGCGTAGTTGCCGGGATGATTGGCACCGTTTGGATCGAGCTCCAGGGCCTTTTTTTTGAGAATTTCTGCTGCATCATAATCCTTGCGAACTTTTTGCATAAAGAGCGCGTAGTTGCCGGTGTGATTGGCACCGTTTGGATCGAGTTCCAGGGCCTTTTTAAAGAGAATTTCTGCAGCATCATAATCCTTGCGAACATTTTGCAAAAAGAGCGCGTAGTTGCCGGTGTGATTGGCACCGTTTGGATCGAGTTTCAGGGCCTTTTTAAAGAGAATTTCTGCAGCATCATAATCCTTGCAAACATCATGCAAAAAGGTCGCGTAGTTGCCGATGTTATTGGCATGGTTGGGGTCGAGTTTCAGGGCCTTTTTAAAGAGAATTTCTGCAGCATCATAATCCTTTCGAACATTTTTCAAAAAGAGCGCGTAGTTGCCGGTATGATTGGTACAGTTTGGATCGAGCTCCAGAGCCTTTTTGTAGAGAATTTCTGCAGCATCATAATCCTTGCGAACATCATGCAAAAAGAGCGCGTAGTTGCCGGTGTGATTAGCCTGGTTGGGGTCGAGTTCCAAGGCTTTTTTATAGAGTATTTCTGCGGCATCATAATCCTTACGAACATTTTTCAAAAAGCGCGCATAGTTGCCGGTGTAGATGGCATCATTGGGGTCGAGTTCCAGGGCCTTTTTAAAGAGAATTTCTGCGGCATCATAATCATTGCGAATATCTTGCAAAAAGAGCGCGTAGTTGCCGGCAAGCTCCGCACTT
>JAUYSF010000101.1 GCA_030696435.1 Desulfoprunum sp.
AATAACCGTCGAGAGATTGAATTCGACAATGTCAGAATACTCACGGGCATCATCACTGCCGGAATAAAAGAGACCGACCCCACGGGCATAGGCCTCGGTGATGGTTGCCTGTTCACTGCGGCCGGTCATCTGCAGATATTCGATGGTCTTGCCGTCAATGGGGAAAAAGCCAAGAGTCGCCCCGAATTCAGGGGTCATATTGGCGATGGTGGCCCGGTCGGGAACGGAGAGGTGTTCGAGTCCCGGTCCGAAAAATTCGACAAATTTCTCCACCACCTTGTGGCGACGCAAGAGCTCGGTGATGGTGAGCACCAGGTCGGTTGCCGTTACCCCATCAGCCAGCCTGCCGGACAAATTCACCCCAATAACCTCGGGAATCGACATAAAGTACGGCTGGCCGAGCATGACCGCCTCGGCCTCTATACCGCCGACACCCCAGGCCATAATGCCAATGCCGTTAACCATGGGCGTATGGGAGTCAAGACCGACGACTGTGTCGGGATAGAGCAGGGGGAGCCCTTCTTTCTCCCCGACAATAACCACTCGGCCCAGATGCTCCAAATTGACTTGATGGCAGATTCCCGAGTTCGGCGGGACCACCTTGAAATTGGTGAAGTTTTTCTGGGCCCATTTGAGCAGGGTATAGCGTTCGCTGTTGCGCTCGTATTCCTTGGCGACATTCTGGCGCAGGCTGTCGCTGGTGCCGAAAAAATCCACTTGGACACTGTGATCGATCACCAGTTCAACCGGGACCTGAGGGTTGATGCGACCTGGGTCTCCTCCCAGTTCACGAACGGCATCCCGCATGGCGGCCAGATCGACCACGGCCGGCACACCGGTGAAATCCTGCATCAGTACTCTAGCTGGATGATAGGGGATTTCAACAGGTGAGCTGTAGGATCTCTGCCAGTTGCTAATGGCCAGGAGGTCCTTGTCCCGGACAATCCGGCCATCGTGTTTGCGCAGCAGGTTTTCCACCAGGATACGGATGGAAAAGGGCAGCCGATCAAGCGAACTCAGGCCGGAATCTGCCAAGTCCCGGAGGGCATAATAGCGGTAGTGTTTGCCGTTGATGCGCAGGTCTTTAAGGAGATTGTCGTATGGCATTGGAGATCCTCATGGTGTTCAGGGAGAGACAGAAAGTTATACATGACAGAGAGAGGGAGGATGCTGTATAGAGGATGTGCAAATCCTGCCCTGAAGCCCATCTCTCGCCGATAAATGAATTCGGTAAGGAGCTCAAAACGCGCTATGTGCTGCACCTCAGTGTACAGGAAAAATTGATCAAGGTAGAAGAGAATTGTAAAGATAGAATAAAATGTCCAGACCCTTGCGCAGGCTATTCTCGGCAGGAAAAGTATTTTCACGTTCGAAAAGGAAGGAAATCAGGAGGAGATGGGGTAGATGAAGAAAATTTTCCTCAGGTTGGCGGTGCATGGCGCTGTTGCCCTGGCGGTTGTTGTCGCTCTAATGTCCCCGGCCTATTTTTTTGGCTGGTTCTCGGACACCCCACCCTTGACCTGGTTCAGAGTGAAGTATTTCTGGATATTCTTGGCCTTCGGGGTGGCCCTCGCCGGTTGCTCGCGCTTTAGGACCGTTGCGGCAGTCCTTGGTCTGCTGGGGATCCTGGAACTGACCCAGTTTGGCAGTCTGGCCTTTTCCGGTGAGTATATCACCCCGTTTTCCATTGGCCTGATGTTTGTTGAGTTCCTGGAGGTTGTAGAAACGGCTACGGCCCACAGCCTGCACTTCCTCTTTGTTCCCCTCATTGTCGGTCTGCCCTATGCCTTCTGTCTATTGATCCTGCGGAGGACCTGGAGTCTGCAGTTCAAAAGCAGATGGTTCACCTTTGCCGTAATCGTCTTTCTGCTCTTTCCGTTGATACGGATCAAGACCCACTCTGATCGGGCGGACATCGTTAATTTTTTTCCGACGGCCTTTAATCTTACCCTGGTCAACACCCTCAACTCCTACTCTCTCTGGTTCGGTGTGCTACTACCGGAACGTCTGTTTGCTACCAAGGGGAAAAAAGAATTCCAGGCCTATGATATACGCGAGATGAAAAACCCACCGCAGCCGATGACTATTGTGCTGATCATGGGGGAAAGTCTCACCCCGAACCATATGTCGCTCTTTGGCTATAAACGGCAGACCACCCCATTTCTCGATTCATTGGTGGAAAACCCTGCCTTTGTCTATGGGAAAGGTTTTTCCGCTGCCAATGCCACCCGATCTTCTCTGCCGATGTTCTATACAGTGCAGTATCATCCGCTCGATGAAAACGGTCTGCAACGGCAGGATGCCAATCTCTTTGATCTGGCGAAACAGCATGAATTTGCCACATACTATCTTTCAGCCCAGAACAGCAATTGTTTGAACGGTGTTCGTATCAGCTCGATAGATCACATGATAACTTCTGATGTGCGTCCCGAGCTCTTTGAGGTGCAAAAAGACGAAGGTCTTCTTCAGCTCCTGCGGGAGGTCCGGCCCACTGCCCGGAATTTTATCGTGGTTCATCAACGCAATCTTCATCTACCGTATCAGGCCAACACCGAGCACCGGCCTCAGTTTCAAAAATATCCCGTTCGAGGCCTTGAATATCAAAAGGCAGGTATCAATGCCTATGACAACGGTGTGCACTATGTTGATTTTTTGTATCAAGAGGTGATCAAAGAGGTGAAAAAGATGACCGACGGCCCTGTCTATTTTTTCATCACCTCGGATCATGGTGAGGAACTGGGAGAAAACGGGCACTGGGGACATGACCAGCTGAACCTTGATTCACCGTCTGTGCCGATAATGTTTTATGGTCTCGGCGTCGAACCACAATTCATCAGGAAAATGAGAGAGAAGCCTCTGCAGACGCATTACGAGATGGGCTTGAAGATTGCGGAGGTGCTGGGTTATGAGATCCATAATCCCGAGGAAGAGGGTGGTATCGTCTATGTGAACGGTGTTGCCTCTTTAGGGCGTAGCGGTTACTTGCGATTTCGTCGAGGCCAGGGAGGCCGGCCTGAGAATTTACAGATATTCAGATAGCCTCTTGTCATGAGGGTGAGGGGAAGAGGCCTCTCAAAGAGAACCCGGACTTTTTCAGTCTATACCCAGATAAGCTTTCTGGACCATGGCGTTCCGCTTGAGATTGGCAGCGGTATCGCTGACCACTATCTCCCCTGTCTGCAACACATATCCCCGATGGGCGATAGAGAGGGCCATGAGGGCGTTCTGTTCTACCAGCAGGATAGTGGTGCCCCTCTCGTTCAAGGCCTTAATGATATCGAAAATGAGCTCCACCAGCACCGGTGCAAGCCCCATAGAAGGTTCGTCGAGCATCAGGATGTGGGGATTGAGCATGAGACCTCGGGCGATGGCCAGCATCTGCTGCTCGCCGCCGGAGAGTGTTCCGCCATACTGACCGATGCGTTCCTTGAGGCGGGGAAAGAGAGAAAAGCCGTATTCCATGCGTTCCTCGATTGCATTCTGGTCGCTGACGGTGAAGGCCCCCATTTCCAAGTTTTCCTTGACGGTCAACTTGGGGAAAATTCCCCTGCCTTCAGGCACATGGCCGAGACCGGCGAGAACGATGTCATGCGGCTCCATCTTTGAGATGTCTTTGCCGTTCAGGGTGATAGTACCCTCTTTCGGATGCATCATGCCTGAGATTGTGCGCAGAGTCGTGCTTTTACCAGCGCCGTTGGAGCCGATGAGGGTGACGATTTCTCCCTCGTTGACATCAACAGAAATACCCTTGAGGGCATGAATATGTCCGTAGTAGCTGTGGATATTGTTCAGAGAGAGGAGGCTCATTGCAGTTTTTCCTCGTGTTGTCCGGCGACAGCGCCGCGACCGAGATACGCCTCGATCACCCGTGTGTTTGAGCGAATTTCAGCCGGTGTCCCCTCAGCGATTTTCTCGCCGTAGTCCATCACAAAAATATATTCAGAGATATTCATGACGACGCGCATATCATGTTCAATAAGCAGGATGGTGATCCCTTTATCGTCGCGGATGCTGCGGAACAGGCGGGTCACATCCTCGGTCTCCTGAGGGTTCATGCCGGCAGCAGGCTCATCGAGGAGCAGGAGGAGTGGGTCGGCGGCCAGAGCCCTGGCAATCTCGAGACGGCGCTGAGCGCCGTAAGGCAGATTTTTGGCCAGTTCGTTACCCACGCCTTTGAGTCCAACGTAGTTCATGAGTTCCTCGGCTTTTTTCTCTGCTGTTGCTTCTTCTTTTTTGAAGCTTTGCAGGCGAAAAAGGGTTGAAAGTGGTGACTGTTTGAGCTGGACGTGCATCCCGACCATAATGTTTTCAATAACTGACATATCGCCAAAAAGGCGGATATTCTGAAAAGTTCTTGAGAGCCCCCGAGCTGCAATCTGATCTGGACGCAACTTTAAAAGGGAGCGGCCATTGAAGTTCACCTGGCCCCCATCTGGCACGTAAATGCCAGTAAGGGTATTGAAAAATGTGGTCTTGCCAGCACCATTGGGACCGATGATACTGACGATTCGCCCCGGCTCCAGTTTGATATTTACCTTGTTGACGGCGGTCAGGCCTCCAAAGGTTTTCACAACATCGATTGTTTCAAGAAGCGCCATCTGAATTATATCCTATTTTTCTACCGCTGCTGTATCTGAGGCGAGTTTGCGTTTACGACGTTTTGCTGGGATCAGACCTGCTGGGCGGAAGATCATCATCAGAATGAGGATCAGGCCGAAGAGGAGCCGCTGGTACTTTGCCGGGTCAAGCTGGGTGGAGAGGTCTCGCCAGGCGAAATTAATAATGGGGATAATAGCATCGCTCTGGCGCAGTTCACTCAAGTATAGAGAAAATCCCTGCAATATCTGAAGGTTGAGAATTGTGACAGTGGCCGCCCCGAGGATAACGCCGGGAATACTCCCCGAGCCACCGAGAATGACCATCGACAGCACCCCGATAGACTGCATGAAAGTAAATGATTCAGGGCTGATGAAGGTGCGGCTGGCGGCCAGCAGCACGCCCATCACACCGGCAAAGGAGGCACCGACGGCAAAAGCGGCAAGCTTCATCCTGACCAGAGGTACGCCCATGGCGATAGCCGCTGTCTCATCTTCCCGCACGGCAGTCCAGGCCCGGCCGATTTTTGAGTCGTCCAGGCGCCGGGTGACAAAGATGATGACGATGATGACCGCCAGGGCAAAGAGATAGAACATGACATTGTAAAGATCGGCGATGCTGGCTGTATGGCCGATGATTCCGCCGAACAGATCATTGAAACCGTCCACCAGGGTTTGCGGCATGGATGGTCGCTGAATAGGAGTAATCCCCTGAGGGCCATTGGTGAAGTTGAGGGGTTTGTCGAGGTTGTTGGCCAAAACGCGGATGACCTCCCCGAAACCGAGGGTGACGATGGCCAAATAATCGCCGCGCAGGCGCAAGACTGGCATGCCCAAGAGAATACCGGTCAGCCCGGCAACGATGATGGCGAACAACAGGAAAAGATAGAAGGCGTCGCCTGACAGCAGA
>JAUYSF010000198.1 GCA_030696435.1 Desulfoprunum sp.
TCGATATTAACCAGTTCGCCGCTTCTTCCGGCCTTTTCCAGCGCAAGGGCTAACTCACTCGCCGGGAGGGCGGCAAAGTGATTGACCGTCCATTTGTAGGCATGGGCGGCCTCACATAGTTCCAGGGCAACCCGTGCGGCAACGGCCGTCTCGACCCGGCCCAGCAACTCGCTGTTCCTCTGCAGAAAAAGCCCCATCAACTGCCTGAGAAGTTCTGCATCGCCACCGACAAACTCCAGGGCTCTGGCGCGGTTCCAGTGTGACTGCAGTCCTGTCTGTTCCTCGGCTGGTGCAGCAACGCCACTGCTTGCTGCAACTGGCAGAGCTTGCAGGGGCACTCCCAACCAGGGATGGAGCCGTTCGGCCAAGACATCGGGTTTGATCGGTTTGGTGATAAAATCGTCCATGCCGATGGCCAGGCAGCGTTGGCGCGTCGCCTCCATGGCGTTGGCTGTCATGGCGATGATCACCACCCGTTTGCGGCCCTCCTGCTGCTCGCGCCGGCGGATGATCTCGGTGGCCTCGAAACCGCTCATCTCGGGCATCTGGATATCCATCAGCACGAGAGAATACTCCTTGGCCTGGACCATCTGCACCGCCTCCCAGCCATTGTTTGCCACCTCGGTCTGCAGACCGAACTTCTGCAGGATCGCCTCGGCCACCTTCTGGTTGATCGGTTCATCGTCGACAAGCAGGACCCTGCCCTGCAGGTGGAGAGTATTCCTCTGTTTCTCCTTACGCCTCTTCAATGCGTGCCTGCGGCCCGGAAGAATCGAAGAGAGGGTGTCATAGAGTTGGGCCTGGCGGACGGGTTTATAGATGACCGCACGGATGCCGGCCTCGTGGGCCTTCTCTCTGGCCACTCCGCCCGAGCTCAGCATGATCATCTCCGGGGCCTGATCTTTGTAGACCTCCTTGATACGCCGGGCCAGCTGCAGACCATCCATCTCCGGCATGTGATAATCGAGCAGTACGGTATCGATAGCCATACCCTGACCGCTCAAGTTTTCAAGCATCGTCAGAGCACTCGGGGCATCGACACAGGAATAGATCTGGACTGGGCAGACGTGGAGATAATGTTCGATAATCATGCGGTTGGTGGCATTGTCATCGACGATAAGAAACCGCTTGTTTTCAAGTTTTTTGCACGGGGCAAGCAGACTCGATTCCTCCATCACCTCAAAGGGCAGGACAAACCAGAACGTTGAGCCCTTGCCTTCAACGCTCTCTACGCCGATCTCGCCGCCCTGCATTTCCACCAGCTGCTTGCAGACGCTCAGACCAAGCCCTGTCCCACCGTATTTACGGGTTGTGGAGCCATCGGCCTGGGTGAATTTCTCAAAAAGTTTATTGATAACATTTTCGGCGATACCGATGCCGGTATCCGCCACGGAAAAGCGCAGGATCTGGTGATTCTCCCGTTGCTCGACCAATTCGACCTGGAGCACCACCTCGCCCTTCTCGGTAAATTTCACCGCATTGCTCACCAGGTTGGTAAGGATCTGCCGCAGTCTCGTCGGATCGCCTTTGATCCGACAATGGGTGTCAATCGGCACAAAGCAGACCAGGTCGAGATTCTTGAGATTGACCGCATCGATAAAGAGCTCAGAGGTCTCTTCCATGAGCTCCCGAAGATCAAAAATGATCGATTCGAAGTCGATCTTACCGGCATCAATCTTTGAGAAGTCGAGGATATCATTGATAATGAGCAAGAGAGAATCGGCAGAGCGGCTGGCGCTGTCGAGAAGTCTGCGGTATCGCTCACTCAAAGGGGCATCCCGCAGCAGAGAGAGGACGCCGATGACGCCGTTCATCGGCGTACGGATTTCATGGCTCATATTGGCGAGGAACTCACTCTTGGCCTTGCCGGCGGCCAGGGCCTCATCACGCTTGGTCCGCAGTTCTTCGGTGCGCTCCCGCACCAGGATTTCCAGGTTGTTTCGGTGCGTATTCAACTCCGCATCACGGATCTCAATGGCCTCAAGCATGTTATTGAAATCATCAATTAAATCACCTATTTCATCCCGGTATTTGCGTTTAACCCTGATCGAATAATCGCCCTCTTCCGAGATTTTTCTGGCCGTTCTGGCCAAAGATGATACCGGTTTAGTCATCAGCTGCTGCAGGCGTGAGGATATCAGCAGGGTAACAGCGAGCACCACCAGAAAACTCAGGACCAGGAGAATGGCCGAATCCATGAGCTGAGCGACCGCCTGATTGGTATTCGCCAAAATATAGAGCAGGCCGATGCGCTGACCATCCAGGGAGATCGGATAAAAGAGCTGCAGCTTGATCCTATGGTCCTGGAAAATAAATTTCTGTCCCCCATCAGGCAGGGAATTGGGCAGACGCGCCGTCACCGCATATTCCGGATTGAGATAGTTGGCAAAGGCCACCTTGTCCTTGGTATAGATGACCGCCAACTCGATGTCCGAATCGGCCTTCAGGGTGGTGAGGATCTGCTCCGCTGTGTTTACCGATTTGAAGCTCAGGGCCGCAGTGCTCAGATCAGCGATCGACTCCGCCAGAATATTGAGGTTATCGATCATTGAGCGGCGCAGCAGACGGATCTGGTTGAAGCCCGAGAGGGCCGAGAAGAGCAGGAGGGCCGTGCCGGTGATGATCAGGATCAACAAGGTCAGCTTGCGCCGTATCGGCAGGGCATGAAAAAATGACGTGAACAACATGATAATTACCTGCCTGTGGCCCGACTTCCGGTGCCGGCATTTTTGCTCTTTAGCCGTTCCGCCATCTGCAGCAGACTGGGACTTATACTCAGCCCCGATTGGCTCAACACCTCAGGATTGATGATCACATCAACCCCCTGTTCACTCCGGATAAAACCGAGCATCCCGTCGGCTTCGGCAAATTCCCGACAATCACTAACGGTCAAAACACCGTAGACAACCACCGCTGCAGCGGGATACTCGCCTCTCCGGGCCGCCGGCAGGTAGAGGACATGGCACTGCGAGAGCTGCCCCAGACTATCAATATCCACTTGCCGCAGCCCCCTGCCCCTGATTGTTTCGCCATGGAGGCGTTCTTGCAAGGCCATACCCATCTCGGGGTCTTTATAGACACAAAAAATGAGTGGACTCATATCATTCTGAAAGGCATCGGCCGGCCAGGTGGTAAAACGGGCGGCACTTACCAGAAAGGCGGCATGGGAGAGAGACAGCTCACCGGCAATGGTTTCCGTCCAGCCGGGTAGCGGTCGGCAAAGCAACAGCAGAAGTCCGGCCAGAAGTGTCGCGAACAGTCGTCTGGATATTGCGGGGCCGCTCTGTATTTGAGGGATTTTTTTTGAGTTTATCACCATCTCCCGGCCATCCGTTGAACTCCCAGCGCTGCTTCAGCCATCGGCAGTCTCTTGCGCAGCAAAAAGATCTCTGATGACAGAGTATCGTATTATTAAATTCTCTTTCAAGACAATTCATACGGCGAGTCGAGATAAACCCAGCCGCAGTGTTTCACACAATGGCTCAAAGGCCGCGCCGGTAAAGGGCTATGAGGAATAAAACCCTGACATGTTGCTTTCGCCCTGCAAATAAGTATTATTATACTATAACCTCGAGGTGAGACAGGGATGGAGGTCACATGGACGAGCGGCAACAGATTGGTGAGTATCTTAGTAAAAGGCTGGCTGAGCTTGGGGTCAGGCATATCTTCGCAAGAGGGGGCGACGACTCCCCCGGCATCTATGACCTGCTCGGCAGATCCGCAGCTCTCAAGGTTATCAACACCCGCGACGAGCAGGGCGCCGGTTTTGCTGCCGATGCCTATGCCAGAACCAAGGGGCTGGGTGCAGTCTATGTCGCATCTGGCCCAGGGGCACTCAAGATCGTCAACACCACGGCCCTGGCATCTGCCGAAAAATCGCCGGTCATCGTTATCAGCGGAACAGCGAGTTTCGAAGAGCAAGGCCGGCAGCAACTCGGAAATCGTCAGAGCAATGCTTTGGGGATGCAGAAGCGAATATTCGAGGAATTCACCGTGGCTGCAACAGTGATCGACTCAGCGGAGACCGCCCTGGCCGAAATAGACCGGGTGCTAGCTGCCGCCCTGCGCTACCAACGCCCGGTCTATATTGAATTACCATCAGATCTGGCCTCTGGCCTCTGCCCTTCCCGCCACAAGCCTCTGATCGACAAAGAGCTCAGCGACCCTGACACTTTACAGGAGGCTATCGATGAAACCACCGGTCTGATTAATGCCGCCCGGCGGCCGGTCATCCTGGCCGGGGTGGAGATCCGCCGGTTTAATCTGCAGAAAGAGCTTTGTCAGCTCGCGGGAAAGACCGGAATTCCGGTGGCGACCACCCTTCTCGCCAAGTCAGTCATCGCTGATACGGAGAAGTTCTCCATGGGGATGTATGGCCAGGCGATCGGTCTCGACAAGGCGCGTTCCTCTATCGAGTCAAGTGACTGCCTGCTCTTCCTCGGCACCTTTGTCGCAGGGCCGCATTCAGGCTTTGCCACGACAGAAATCAAGCCGAACGCCTCGCTCTACGCCACGGCTGAGTGCATCAGCATCGGGCCGAAACGCTTCGAAAATATTCTCTTCCATGACTTTATCAAGGGCCTGATCAAGGCCCCGATTAGCCCGAGAAAACTGGAAGGCATCCCGCGCCCCCGAGCCCCACGGCCATTTCTGCACGGGGCCGAGGGGGAAATGGTCACCGTCGCCCATCTCTTGCAGCAGATCAACGCCCTCATGGACGACCAGACCCTGATTGTCGCCGATCTCGGTGGCACACTCATTGCTGCCGCGGATCTTTTCATCCGTCATACCGGCACCTTTCTCTCCACGGCCCTCTCGGCCTCACCCGGTTTCGCGGTACCGGCAGCACTCGGTGCCCAACTGGCGAACCCGACCCTCCGGCCAGTCGTGCTGGTGACTGATGAGGCCTTCCAGATGACCGGCATGGAGACCTCGACCATCGCCCGTTACGGCCTCAATCCGATCATCATCGTCCTCAATACTCAGGGCTATGCCACCGGGCCTTCGCTAGTCGACGCACCGTATCCCTGGCATTTCAGCAAAATCCCCTCGGTGCTCGGCAAAGGCATTGGTTTTATCGTCGCAACGGAGATCGAACTGGAACAGGCCCTGCTGACGGCCAAAAAGAATACTGAGAGTTTCACCATCATTGATGTCATGCTCGACAGGCATGCCCACAACCGCCTGAGAAAAAAACTCGGAAAACACGGACAGATTGCAAAGCCGGGAAAACGCCCTCCAGCAACCGGCAAAAAACAGGATTGATCAGTTGCCGGACTGCAGGTATGATGTTTTTTCATCATCAGCCCCCCAACAAACACAGAGCCTGGAATCAACATGATCAAACATATCGTCTGCTGGAAACTCATGAGCCGGACTGAGCCATTGACAGAAAACCCAGATGCCCTGGCGATCCGCACGGCCCTGCACAATCTGAGGGGCAGGATTCCCGGGCTTCTGCACATCGAGGTGGGATTTGACTGCAGTGGCAAGGAGACTGCGGGAGATATCGTGCTCTACTCGGAGTTTGAGAGCTGGGAAGCCTTGGCCGGCTATCAGCACCATCCGCTGCATATCGAGGTCGGCAAAACCGTACGACCACGGACCTGTGAGCGGCGGATGATCGATTACGAAGTTTAAACTAGGGACACTCCCTAAACTAGGGACACTCCCCCTATTTCCCAAAGGAAATAGGGGGAGTGTCCCTAGTTTAGGCCTAGTTTAGTCCTGTTTTTCCTCATCGTGGGTAAGGATGCCTTCCTCTTCCGCATCCTCCGGCGCCTGTTCCACCACCGCCCGCAGGATTGACCCGACATCCGGCAGATGCTCCCGAAAGGCATCGCCGTAAATCTCCCAGATGGTGATAAACAGCGCGGCGATGATCGGTCCGATGATGATACCGAGCAAGCCGAACATGGTAATACCGCCGAGGGTGCCAAAGAGCACGAAGAGATCATGCATCTCGGTGTCTTTGCCCACCAGGCGAGGTCGAAGGACATTATCAAGGTTACCGGCCACTGCCCCGCAGAGCACAGCCAGGATACCCACCCCGATAAAATCCCCCTTGAGGGCCAGGACAATCAGGGCCGGCCCCCAGATAATGGCCGTGCCGAAGGCCGGGATGATCGACATGACGGCCATGACCGTGCCCCAGAACACCGGTCCTTCTATGCCGGCCACCGCAAAGGCCATACCGCAGATTGTTCCCTGCATGATACCGATGATGAGTGTGCCCTTGATCGTTGCCCTGGTCACCGAGGTGAAACGGCGGAGCAACAATTGCTCGTCGCGGTCGTGGAGGGGGAGAAAATAGAGGATCTTCATGAGCAGTTTGTCGCCCATGGTCAGGAAATAGAACATCACATAGAGCATGATGATCGAGCCGAAGATCGCCTCCACCGTCATCTTGGTCACCGAAGACAGCGAGTCGATGAGGAAGGTGGAGATAGAACCGACGACCTGCCCGACCTTCTGCAAGATGACGTCGCGGTAAGGCAGGATCTGATCGTAATAGGGGATCTTTTGCAGATAGCGGGTCATCTCGGTCGGTTCACTGATAAAGGCCTGGACCCAAGGGGTGATCGACTGCCCGACATTGATGGCCTGAGCCACCACCACCCCAATGAGGATCGAAAGCGGTCCCAGGACCAGAAAGACAATACTGAAGATGGTGAGTATCGAGGCCATGTTCTCACGCCCGCCAAGCCTCCCGGTGAGCCAGTGATGGACCGGCCTGACCATAGCCGAGATCAGGCCGGCCATGAAGAGCGGCATGAGAAACTGGTGGATCATCACCAGAAAGACCGTTGAGATAAGAAATACTATAACCAGAAGAACGGTCTTATTGACTGTCCCACGCTTCATGTTCCCTCCTGAGTTGTCTGTTGCTGTGCTGAGCTGCAATGTGAGTCCAGTTGAGTGCAGCGCCCCATCGTACGACGGCAGGTCAGTCCTCCCGCGCCCCTGTATCCTAGAGTATCTCCACTCCTGTGGCAATGGCTTTTACTCTTGACAGAAGACCGCCGGCACAATCACCTTTTTTCCTCAAAAAATCGGCGCATCAGAGGGGCGCTGGTAATACTGGTGACAAGCGCCATGACGATAAGGGCGACGAAGACCTGATGATTGATCAGACCGGCCTCGAAAGCCAGGCTGCCCAGAATGATCTCCATGGCCCCACGGGCATTCAGGCCAAAGCCGATGGCCATGCTGTGCCGCCCGGACATGCCTCCCAAACGGGCCCCGATTCCAGCCCCGGCCACCTTGCCGACAAAGGCCAGACCAAGGACCAGCGCAACGATCCCCAAATCGAAATTCTGCACGAAATCGACCTTCAGGCCGATCGACACAAAGAACAGGGGGGCAAAGAAATTGGTGACAAACTGGTGCATGATCTCACGGGCCTGTTCCCGCAGATGAACGGAATCGCCAATGGTGAGTCCGGCGATAAAGGCCCCGAGGATGGCATGGATATGGATGCTCTCGGTAAAGGCCGCACAGAGCAGGCAGAGGCCAAGGCTCATGGCCAGCACGCCTCCGGGCCAGGACAGACGCGATTGAATCCAGGGCAGGCTCCGGTTGAGAATGAACCTCCCGACTACCAGCATAAAGGCGGCAAAAGCGACGATGTAGGCGACAGTATAGCCGATTCCGGCCCTTTCTCCGCTCTGTCCCACCATCGACAGGATAAAAGAGAAAATGAGCCAACCCACGACATCGTTGAAAATAGCCGAAGCAATGATGACCATGCCGATTTCGGTCTTCAACATCTTCATGTCCAGCAGGATCCTGGCAATGACCGGCAGGGCCGAGATAGACATGGCGGTGCCGAGGAAGAGGGCAAACAGCAGATGATCCGTGCCACTATCGAGATGAAACCATCCGGGCAAGAACCAGGCCACCGCAAAGCCCGTGACAAAAGGGAGAATCATACTGCCAAAGCCAGTGTAGACCGCGACCTTGCCATGTTGGAGAAACAGGGATAAGCGCAGCTCAAGGCCTGCGACAAACAGCAGCAGGATCACCGAGAGTGAAAAAATGGCATCAAGTGCCAGGGAGACATGGACGTTGGTGGCAAAGGGAAAAAGGGTACTGTACGTCGAGGGCGAGATCGCCCCGAGAACCGTAGGCCCGAGGGCCACACCGATAAGCAGCTCTCCCATGACCATGGGCAGCCCGATTTTCTTGCCGAATTCTGCGGCTATGCGGGACAATATCAGCATCGTGCTGATGGCCAGCAGCAGCACGACGAGATCATGTTGGCTCAATTTTGCCATAGAAGCATCAATCGGGGATGCGCGAATGGACGATAAGCATGTTGCACGGCATGCGTTCCAGGATATGCTCCATGTCATGGGTAAAAATGCGGTCTATGATACCATATCTCCCGTCCGGTGAATTGATGACCAGGAGATCGGCCCCGGAGTTTTCGGTATACTGCCGGATAGCAAATCCGGGCCGACCGGCAATTACCTTGCTGTTGACCGGGATCTCGCCCGGATTGCAGGAATCAATCAGATTCTGCAGGGCCATAACTTCCTGTCCGAAGAGCTGATCTTTGACCTGCGTGCTCTCACCCTCGGGACTGTCATCCGACATGGCCATCGCCAGACCCGACTGATCCACCTCCCTGACCACATGAATTTTCCTACTCCCGACCTGTTTGGCGAAATACACGGCGGTATTCAAGGTAGGCAGGGTCTTAGGATGGGCAACGCAACTGACGACGATCTCCTGAAATGAGCTCCCGGACACCTTGGGTTCGATAAGCAACAGCAGAGAGCACTTGGCCCGGCGGCTCATCCCCCGGGCGACTGAACCGAGATAATAGCGCAGGACATTTTCCCGGCGCAGAGCCCCGAGGACGAGGAGATCGACTAGGTTGTCCTTGCAGATCCTGAGTAGACAGGAAATCGGCTCACCGCTCTGCCAGATCATCCTCGACTCCCTGTCGATTCCCAGCCTGCCACATATCTCCTGCAGGACCGCCTCCTTGCCGGAGGTCCGCTTGCCGACATGGATCAGCAACAATTGCGCTGTGAAGGTATCGGCAAGCCGTGCCGCCTCGGCCAATACCGCTTCCAGTCTCGGGGAAAAGGCAACCGCCACCGCGAGAGTTTGAAAGGGGTAGGATGAGCGGCCTTTCAATTTGCTGTAATCCATTGGTTCTGCACGAGGGAATAAGAGGATTTTTCCAGGAAGGTCAAAGACCTCCCCCGGCCCTGCACACGTCGATGCTGATTGCAGCCTATCGTATTTCTCCATCCGGTACAACAACCATATTCTCAGCGCTGCCTAGCGTTGCAGCAATTCGCTCATCTCCACCATTTTGACGAACTCGGCCCGGTAGCCGTCACGATCCTCACCCTTCGCCGACCGGGCTAGGTTCAGAATATCGCCATAGCCATAGTTTTTAAGATATTCGGAATCGCCGAGTTTCATGCCGAAGGCCGCTACCGCTGTAGCAAAGCGAAAATCGATGCTGCCGGCGGCTCCATCATCGTTGTCGTCTCGCAGAATGCGCTCGATCTTGCTGGAGGTGCTCTTCTGTAAGGGTTTGAAGCGGACCTTGACGGTCATCAGCTCGTTGCCACCCGGGAGGACGGCACTTTTTTTCTGGTATTTAAGGGGATCAACCACGACCGGGGCCTTTTCCCCAACCGGCACGACCTCATAGAGGGCGGTAACCCGATGTCCGACCCCAATCTCACCGGCGTCTTTCGTATCGTCATTAAACTCCTCATCGGCCAGGGCCCGGTTTTCATAACCGATCAGCCGGTAGGCGGCAACCTTGGCCGGATTGAATTCGACCTGGATCTTGACATCGTTTGCCAGGGCGAACATGGTGCCGCTCATCTCCTTGACCAGCACTTTTTTGGCCTCAAGCAACGAGTCGATATAGGCGTAGTTGCCGTTACCCTTGTCGGCCAGGATCTCCATGGTATCGTCATGATAATTGCCCTCACCAAAACCGAGCAGGGTCAGATAAACCCCGGATTTGCGCTTGTCCTCGACCAATTTTTCCAACTCTCCACGGCTGGTGATGCCGACGTTGAAATCACCGTCAGAGGCCAGAATCACCCGGTTGTTGCCGCCCGGCATAAAGGTCTGTTTGGCCAGATCATAGGCGGTAAGGATACCCTGTGAGGCATGGGTTGAGCCGCCCGACTCCAGATCTTCAATGGCCGCCAACAGGGTCTTTTTCTCATCGCCTGCGGTCGGTGGTAGGACCACCCGGTCGGAACCGGCATAGGCCACAATTGCCACCCGGTCACGGCCATCGAGTTGGCCGACCAGCAAGGTCATGGCCTTTTTCAGGAGCGGCAGTTTGTCCGGGCTACTCATCGAACCGGAGACATCGATAAGGAAGACCAAATTCGACGGTGGCAGATCCTTTTTGGCAATATCTCTGGCCTGAAGACCGATACGCACCAACCTGTCTTTGGGCTGCCAGGGACATGGTCCGCCCTCCAGGGTCAGGGAAAAGGGTTCCTTGTCCGGCTGGGGATAGCTGTAATCGAAGTAATTAATCATCTCTTCCACCCGGATCGCACCCGCCGGCGGCAGACTGCCCTGTTCGATAAATCTTCTGATATTGCTGTAGGAGGCGGTATCGACATCAATCGAGAAGGTCGATAAGGGATCGTTGCCAACGGCGATAAACCCGTTCTCCTTGTTTGGCGTGTAGGATTCGGTATTCATCTGCTGCGGCGGTGGCATGAAACGAGCACTATCGCCTGCGACCATACTCGGCAGCGCCGCCACGGCCATCCGGCGGGATTCGAGACTGCCCCCGGACAGCTCCGCCTGTTTCTGCATGTCCACCTTATTTGCGGCAGGGGCGGCGGGTGCTAGAAGTTGCTGTTCACCCTTCGCCACCGGCATGGACTTTTCTTTGACCGGGACCTGTTCTCCCGGCGTCACCTCCGTCTGCGTGGTGGTTGATTGGCTGCAGCCATAGATACAGCACAGGGCCGCAAGCAATACGTATTTTTTTCCTTTGTTCATGATGATCTCCTTTGAAGTGAAATGGATGGGTGTTGAACTGTGTCCTGCTTCCTGTTTTTCTGACGGACCCGGTTTTGGAATGTGTCGCAAAAAAATTTCGGAATGGGTATTTTCCTCAAAACGTTTATTTCGTAACATCGCCTGTGCTCGAAACGGGAAAGAATCTTCATGGATTACAAGGACAAGGTATTTGCCGAACTGGACATGATCCACCGTCTGGCCACCCGGCGTTTTTCCAACCCCGTTCTGGCCGAAGAGGCGGTACTCTTTGCCCTCGACGGCCTTGAGGCAGGCGACTGGCAACGCTTACGGGAGTATGCCGGGCAGAGCTCATTCACCACCTACCTGGCCTCCCTGACCTATCGCCTGTTTGAAGATTTCGCCCGCCGCCGCTTCGGCCGGAAAAGACCACCGCTGTGGATCCGCACCCTTGGCGGCATCCATGCCCTGCTCTTTCGTTTTCTCTGCCTCGAACGGCTGCCGGTCTCAGAGGCCGTGGAATACGTGGCCCAGCGCCGGAGACTCCCGAATCACCAGGAGATCGAGCAGGCCGCCTGGACCATCCTCGAAAAGGTCGTCGACTGCCGTTCTCACCAAGCCCTGGAGGTGACAATCGATGAGGCCGACAACGCCGGCTGCCATGAAGACTCGGCTGTCGAACGCTTCGAGGCTGAAGATCAGGCCAATTTTCTCGGAGTGCTCTTTGCCGGAATCTTCGACCGCGATGGTGGAGCACAACTCGCCCGTTCCTGCGCCGGATTGTTCGATCTGCAGATCGAGCTGTCCGCCGAGGAGCGGCTCCTGCTCAAGATGTGTTATCAGGACAATATCAGCGTCACCAGGGCCGGGGAGATCCTCGGCTTGAACAGACACCAGGTGCACGGTCGCCTGCGCCGTCTCCTGGCACGGCTGTCGGAAACCTTCGCAACGGCCGGTATTGCCGACGAATTACGAGAACTTCTTGTTTGAGAACCGGTTCAGGGGACACAACGACTGCCCCGGTCCGTCAGTGATCAAAGGGATAGGGATAATTTTTACGGGTGCTTCTCATGGCAGAAAAGACAATCGATACAATCACGGCGGCACAGAAAAGGACGGCCCTTTTGGCCCTGACTGCGGATAGTGGGAAAAATGCAGGATCATGCCTGACTCCGGCCTCTATGACAGCCTTCCTTGACGGCTCCTGCTCTTCTGCAGAGAAAGAAGCCGCACTGAGACATATCAGCCTGTGCCAACGCTGCTATGGCGAATGGCTGGTCCTTGCCGAACTACAGCTGGAGAGCGACAGAAAGTACCAGAAAAAAGAGAGACGCCCCTTCTTCCTCCGGCCCGCCAATCTTGCAGCCATCGCCTCGGCTATGGCCGCCATGGTCTGCATCGGCCTTTTCCTCGACATCAACCCGTTCACCTACCGGATAGACAAGCAAACGGTACCACCCGTCGCCACCATGAAGGGGAAACTGCCAAAGGCCCCGGCGGCCTCTGCCCCGGCCTTGCAAAACCAAGTGGCAACAGATTCTGCCGCGCTCCCCGCCCCGGCACAGCTGAAGGAAAAGCTGGAGAAACAACAGGCAACCATCCCGCAGAAAAAGATGTCCGCCACAGACCACGAGAAAAAAACCACATCCTCGGAAAAGATTGCAAGAAGGCAAGCATCCGTCAAGCCTAATACAGTGGCCCCACCTCAGCCACCGCCGACCCCGGCTGAAAAACCTGCAGCCTCGCCGCTCCTCCAGCCCGATGTCGAACAGGCGGCCGGGGCAGCCGCCCCGCTGGAAATGCGCATACACGAAGAGATACAGGACCAAGCACCATCGCCCGGCTCATTTCTGCAATGGCAGCAAGAGCTGATTGCCGTCTGTCGCGAAAAAGACCCTACGAAGCTGAACAACGATCGTCTCCACCGTCTTTTTAGTGCCGGAAAAAAGGCACTACCGGTCTGGCGACACGAGCAACCGCCGTCAGCTGCAGATCAATCCCTGCAGCTCCTGCTCCTCCGCATACTCGACCAGACTCAAAGCGAAGAGCAGGTGCTCAAGGGCTGCCAAGAGATCCTTACCGAAGTCGAACGGGAAAGGCGATAGCTATCTCCACCGCCATGATTTGCGCAAATCTTTCATGCGGCCTGGAACCATGTTTTCCACCTTGATGGCCGGATGATTGTATTTGTATTTCCGCAGACAAAGCAGGTATACTATCAGCAAAGACACCGTGCAGCCGTCCGTCTCCATTCTCCGAACTGGAGTAACAATGGCACCACAAGACACATCACCGAGCAGCAAATATTCCCTCTCAGCCACCTTCCTGCCGGACAACACCCTGCTCCACAGTCTCCTGCAATCGCTGCCGCTCAACGTCTATGCCAAAGACCGCGAGGGGCGCTTCCTCTTTGCCAATAATTTTTTTTGCCGGAGTATCAACAAGGCACTCGAGGAAATTCTCGGCAAGACCGACTATGACCTCCATCCCGTGGCACTGGCAGAAAAATACCTGGAAGATGATCGCTATATTATGACGACCGGCAAAACAAAATCCATCGAAGAAAAATGGCAGTCCGTCGGTGGCAAAGACTGTCATGTCCAGGTGATCAAAACGCCGCTGTATGGTACACCGGAGAAAAAACAGGTTCTCGGCACAATCGGCATCTTCTGGGACATCACCGAGCGAAAGCAGACGGAAATTGCCCTGGCGGAAGAACGCAACCTCCTGCGTGTGCTCATAGACAACCTGCCCGATTATATCTATGTCAAGGATAGAGAAAGCCGCATTATCATTGCCAATGAGGCGCAAATCGCGGTTTTGGGATGTACCTCCCAACAGGAAGCCCTCGGTAAGACAGATTTAGATTTCTACCCCGTGGCTGATGCGTGCAAGTTTATTGATGACGAGCAACAGTTGCTCAACACCGGCAGGCCACTCATCAACCAGGAAGAATTGGTTCTGGACGGAGAAGGCCGGGAACGCTGGACCCTCACGACCAAAATCCCTTTTTATAACACCGAAAACACCCTCGTCGGCCTCGTCGGTATCGGCCACGATATCACCAGACGCAAGAGGGAAGAAAAGGAGCGTCAGTTTCTTGAAGCGCAGCTGCAGCAGTCCCAAAAAATGGAAAGCGTCGGCACCTTGACCGCGGGAATTGCCCACGATTTCAACAATCTTCTTTCCGTCATCAACGGCTACACCGAACTTCTGCAGATAGGTACCGCTGCCGAGCATCCACACCAGGAAACCCTGGGAAAGATTCTTCAGGCAGGACGCAGCGCCGCCGATCTGGTCCGTCAGCTGCTCGCCTTCAGCCGCAAACAGATAGCCCAGCCCAGAATCATCGACCTCAATGCGACAATCACCGACATCCAGCAGATGCTCCGGCGCATAATCGGCGAGAATATCGAGATCATTCTCAAGCTCAAGGCTGATCTGAAGTCAGTCAAAATAGATCCTGCCCAACTGGAACAGATTATTCTCAACCTAGCCACGAACGCCAGAGATGCCATGCCCTATGGCGGCACGCTCATCCTGCAAACCGATGAGGTGGTGCTTGACGAACACTATGCCAGGCAGCATGCCGAGGTGATTCCCGGCGGATACACTGTGCTGTCGGTGAGTGACAATGGGCTTGGCATAAGCAAAGAAATTCAAGAACATATTTTTGAACCTTTCTATACGACCAAGGAAAAGCACCGGGGTACCGGCCTGGGTCTGGCCACCGTATTCGGGATCGTCAAACAGAACCTGGGCCATATATCGCTCTATAGCGAAGAAGGCGGCGGAGCGACCTTCACAATATATTTCCCGCAGGCCGTCGATGATTCGGCCCGGAAAGAGGAGAGCGCGGATTTAGAGGATCTCATTCCAGCTCCGGGCCATGAGAACATCCTCGTGGTCGAGGATGAGGCCTCGTTGCAGGATCTGGCCCGGACCATCCTTGAAGGCCAGGGCTATTCCGTGACCACGGCAGCGAATGGCCAGGAGGCCCTTGCGGCAGCCGACAACGACGACAAGCCGTTTG
>JAUYSF010000217.1 GCA_030696435.1 Desulfoprunum sp.
GAGATCCATCACTGAGGTTGAGAGCGGGATGCTGAAACAGGTGCAGATAACGGCCCAGACTCCCATCTGGGTGAAGAGGGCCTGTCTTTTGTTCAATTGAGCCATGCGTCATTCCTCTGAAATAGTTATATATTCCTCACACAGCACGGCTCTGCTCAACATCCCGAATTCCTGTTCAAATCTAACGATATTGCATGGTGTAGAGCAATTCGTACTCTTTGCCCAGCGCCAGCAGTTCAGCATGGGTTCCCTCCTCGACAATGGCGCCGTCTTTGACGACAATGATCCGGTCGGCATTGACGATGGTCGATAAACGGTGGGCGATGACAAAGGTGGTTTTATCTTTCATCAGGTTTTCCAGGGCCTTCTGGACCTCTCTTTCCGATTCGGTGTCCAGGGCCGAGGTCGCTTCATCGAGTATGAGGATCGGGGCGTTTTTCAGGATGGCCCGGGCAATCGATACACGCTGACGCTCGCCTCCGGACAGCCGGTTGCCACCTTCTCCTATGATCGTATCAAAACCCTGGGGCAGATTATTGATAAAGTCGAGGGCATGGGCCGCTTCCGCTGCATTTCTGATCGCTTCCTCGGTGCTTTCCAGGTCGCCATAAGCAATATTGTTGCGCACGGTATCGTTAAAGAGAATGGTCTGCTGGGTGACCATGGCGATCTGACTGCGCAGGGATTGCATGGTGACATCCCGGATATCGGTGCCATCGATCAGGATGGCACCGTCTTTGAGATCGAGAAAGCGGGGGATGAGATTGGTGAGGGTGGTCTTGCCGCCGCCGCTTGGGCCGACGATGGCCAGGGCCTGCCCCGCTGGCACGGTGAGTGTGATATTTTTGAGGACCGCTGCCTCCTTGTCGTAACTAAACGTGAGGTCCTTGAATTGGATCGATTTCTTAAAAGGTGGTAGGGGCGTTGCACCCTCTTTGTCGCGGATTTCAGGCTGCACATCTAGCAGAGTGAAGACCCGGGTGGCGGCCGCCAGCCCCTGCTGAATGGTCGAATTGATCTTGCTTACGCCTTTGATCGGTTCGTAGGCGGCCATCATGCCGGCGAGAAAGGCGATGAATGTACCTGCTGTGGCACTGCCGTGGATGACCTCATTACCACCGAACCAGATGATCAGGGCGATGGCTACACCCCCTATGAACTCCATAAGGGGATGCTGCATACTGCGGAAACGGGCATCCTGAATAACGACGGAAAACAGGGTGTTGATCTGCTCACGAAAGCGCCTGCCTTCATATTTTTCCCGGCCGAAGGCCTTGACGATACGGTTGCCGGTAATCGTCTCATAGAGAATGTTGGTGACGTTGGCGGTCTCCTCCTGGGTCTTGGTGCTCAGCTTGCGGAAGATCCGGCCGAATTTGACGATGGGAAAGGCAGCTATCGGCAGGATAATGAAGGAAAACATGGCGAGTTTCCAGTTCATGCTAAAGACCACACCGAGGAGAAAGATGACCTGAAAGAAATCCCTGATGGTCCCGACCAGGGCATTGGAAACCGCCTGCTGCATCAGGGCGATGTCTGAAATGATCCGGGAAATCAGGGTGCCAGTCGGCATTTGGTGGAAAAACGAGAGGGGCTGGCTGTGGATATGCTCGAAGACCTGGATGCGCAGATCGCGGATGATCGATTGCCCGACTTTTTCCAATAAAAAGTAATAGATATAATAGAAGGCACTTTTCAGGAAAAAAACCAGGACGACGACCAGCGGCAGTACCTTGAGTAAAAAAACATCTTTTTCAATGAAGATCTTGTCGAGAAGATCTTTGATCAGCCAGATTTGGAAGCTTGTCAGGGCCGCGACCAGAATCATGGCGATCATGGCGATGAGCAGTCTGTTCTGGTAGGGTTTTATGACCTGATAGAGCCTGCGGAGGATTTCTTTATCTTTATTTGTCATGCAGAGTTTGAAGGGTGTTCTTTGAGGGGATTGTCTGATCATGAAACCGTGAAAGTGTGGCGGAAAATTTGCGACTATTAATACACCACTCGGGTTGAATACAAAAGCTCTATTTTCCGCAGTATCGCCCCTTTGTGGCCTTGATATATATTCTGCACCGAGAGTCGCTTACAGCGATTTGGTTGAGGAACAGGCGAGTGAAGCGGCCTTTTGTGCAAAGAGAGATTCTGTCGATACGAAGGGATTTGTGTTGTAGCCGACCTGATGCTATATTCTGCTTATTTCCCCGTCAAAAGGACTCACGCTCAGATCATTCCGATCATCCAACCCAGGCCAGGAAGAGCCACTACACAATAGAGAGAGAAGATGATTCATGAGTTGCCCTTTCTTGGTAAGGCCAAGGATGGCTTTATCACAGAAGGAATTGAGGAATACTGCAAACGTCTCCGCCATTACACGACGCTTTCTGTGACCCTTTTGAAGGAGAAAGGCAAGAAGAAGGGCCGCTCAATTGATCCGGCCGAGCAGGAGGCGGAGATACTGCTGCAGTCCGTGCCCGGCGGGGCGCTCGTCGTCGCTCTCGATGCCGAGGGAGAACAGTATTCCTCCGAAAAATTCGCCATCCTGATAAGCGATTGGGAGCAGCGGGGGATCAAACAGGTGAGTTATCTGATCGGCGGGCCTACCGGGCTGTGCCGTTCTGTGCTGGATCGGGCCGATGTACTGCTCTCCTTATCGAAAATGACCTTCACTCATGACATGGCAAGGCTTCTTCTCCTTGAGCAGCTCTATCGGGCCTACACCATCAAGGCCGGCGAAAAATATCACAAATGATGGCGTCGTAAAAATTCTCCATATGCTTCGTTGCTGCAAAGTTCTCATCGTTGTCGAAATCGGGATCGAAATCGGGATCGAGTCCACAAAAGTCGTGGCAGTTTGAGAGGAAGACGCGACTGCGGTTCGGAATGCAATACACCAGCAGGCTGAATCCGATACCGATAGCGATTTCGATAGCGATTTCGATACCCAAAAGAACGCTTAAACCGGATGAACCTTTTTACTTAGCCATCCTGAAATCCCAGGTTTTTACGAGGTTATCACAAATAGTGGTGAAGATAGACGTCAAACCGGCTGTTTTTCATGATGATTTCATGAGTAGGCGGTTTGCCGGCGATGAGGGGCGCGCCCTTGGGGCGCTTGACGACCACCCGGTTGGTCGCAACTTTGAGGGCCTCTTCCAGCAGGGCAGAGCTGTCTTCGTCATCGCCTGCGATGAGACGGAGCAGGCGCATTTCCAGGCTGCCCAGGGCGGATTTGCGACGATGGGGATACATCGGATCCATGTAGATGGTGTGGGGTGGTTCTGTGAGCTGCAACATGGTCTGGCGGGCATCACCCAGTACAAGAGACAGTCTGTTGCCGATGATTTGAACAGTTTTCGGATTAGCCAGGGCCCGATCGAGCGCATCCTGCAGGATGCTTCCGATGATGACGGATCGCTCACTCATCTGGACCGTGCAGCCAAGCGAAGCCAGGACAAAGGCATCTCCTCCCATACCTGCAGTGGCATCGAAAACCGTAGGTCGAAAACCGGATTTGATCCCAACCGCCCGGGCAAGGGGTTGATTGATTGTGCAGTTGTGGGCCTGACGGTAGCCGGCCTTACCGTGCAGAAAATCGATAAAGAGGATGTGAGGCGGCGAAGAAGAGGACTCTGCACTGTTGATATGCAGTTCAAGTCGCTCGTCGGTATAGACCAGGGCCAAAGGTGCTGATGTGGGAAACTCCGAAAGAGAGCCGTGTATTTTTTTAGCCAGCTCAGAGGCTTTTTGTAGCATTGTTGGAGAGCTTGCAGTACATGAAATCGTCAGTGATCGCGCTGTAGCCATAGGTTTTTTGAGGTCTCCAGTGCAGTCTGTAAGGCACTGATCTCAATGCTCATAAAATAGAAGGAAAGGAATTATGCAGAACCAGAAAACAGAAGTCATTGCCATCATCCCAGCCCGTTATGAGTCCAATCGTTTCAGGGGCAAACCTCTGGCCAAGATCAACGGAAAGCCGATGATCCAGCATGTGGTTGAGCGGGCCGGTCAGGTTGAACTGCTGTCACGGGTGGTAGTTGCAACTGATGATAAACGAATTTGTGATTGTGTACAATCCTTCGGCGGGGAATTTGTCCTGACGCGAAGTGATCATGTCTCGGGCTCCGACCGCCTGGCCGAGGCAGCCGAACTGCTCGGTATATCCGAACATGATGTGGTGGTGAACATCCAGGGCGATCAGCCGCTCTTTCCACTTGAGGTGGTCGAACAGGTCGCCCGGCCTCTCCTCGACGACCCAGCCCTGCCGATGTCCACCCTGATCTACAAGATCATCAGGCCTGAGGAGATCCATGATCCCAACCACGTGAAAACGGTCTTTGACAGAAATAATCACGCTCTCTATTTTTCCAGATCGCCCATTCCCTTTCAACGCAATCCCGAAGAGGCAATTTCTCCAACATACTATAAACATTTGGGATTTTATGCCTATCGTAAAGGTTTTCTGCTGACCTTTGTGGCTTTGCCCGAAGGTGAATGGGAACGATTCGAAAAACTCGAGCAACTGAGAGCGCTTGAATATGGTTATAGAATTAAAGTAATCTTAACAGAGCATGATTCAATCGAGGTGGATACCCCGGAGGATCTGCACAGGGTCGAAGAGTATCTCAGGTCCATGGCCCGCTGAAAACGAATCGAGGCAGAGCAGTATTCACGAGAAGAGGCATCTCTTATGTCAGGAGAACACGACAGGAATGGATGATGGTTCAACAACACAGACCGGTACATTCGAGGATTCTTTAATCGCACGCCTAGCCCAGCTTTCTGCCAAGAAGGTCACACCGCTTGATATGCTGCCTCAGGAAGATCTGCGGGAAAAACTCGTGGAACTGGTATTGCATGGGCAGCCGCGTGGCACGGATCGAGAGACTTCGGCCTTGTTCAGCACCCTGCGGGCCTCGCTTATCAATCGCAAGGTCGATGAGACCAGGGTAGTTGTCTTTGGCGGCGGTTCTGGGCTTTCCAATGTGATCGGTGGCGACAACCGGCGAGAAAGTTGGTTGCGGCAACCCTTCAGCGGTCTCAAGGAGATCTTTCCGCATACCCGCTCGATCGTCTGCGTCACCGATGATGGTGGCTCGACCGGAGAGATGCAAAAGGATCTGCCATTGACGGCTCTTGGTGATCTCCGCCATGTCCTGATCTCTTCAATGCAATTGGAAAAACTGCAGAAAGGCTACGGACTCTCGATCTCTCAAGCCAAAGAGGTCGCGGCAACGCTTGCTCTGATCTTTAATTTCCGCTTCGAAACGTGTCCGGAAGATCCAGCCGCTATGTTGGCAGGCAGCGGCGCCGGACTTGACGGACTTCCTGCTGTTCTGAGGGAATATATCTGTTCTCTGATTGAGCATCTCTTCAGCGATCCTCGCCTGGCAAAAACTCTGAGCCGTCCGCACTGTCTGGGCAATGTCCTCATGGCCGCTGCGGTCTATAAAGAAATAGATCCGGCTGTAGATAACGACATGCTCTCCCGGCAGCAGGATCTGTTGCACCACGCCCTTTATTGCGGCCTCACTTCTCTTGCCGAATTCCTCGGGGCAGAGAAACGGGCGGTCCTGCCCTGCACCTCGACCCCGGCCCAGCTGCGGGTGCTGTACGCCAATGGTGTGCAGATAACGGGAGAAAGCAAGTCGAGTTTTGCCAAGCGCGGTGTGCCGGTTGACCGGGTGTATGTCGATTTTCACGATCAGCCAAGGGTTTATGCCGAGATCCTCGAAGATATCCGCCGGGCCGACATCCTGATCCTGGCTCCCGGCAGTCTCTACAGCTCGATTATCCCGATCTTCAGGGTGCCGGGCTTGGCTGACTGCGTCAGGGAAAATGTCCATGCCCTGAAAATCCTGGTGTCAAATCTTTGGGTCCAGGCTGGAGAAACCGATCTCAGTATCACCGATCCTGAGCGTAAGTTCCATGTCTCCGATATGATCAGGGCTTATGAACGCAATATCCCTGGCGGTACCACTGGCCTGTTTCATAAAGTCCTTTGTCTTTCCTTGCGAGACGTGCCGGCCTCGGTGCTGCAGCGCTACGCTGTTGAGGGCAAGATTCCCATCTATCTTGATCGGGATATCGTTCAGGATCAAGGATATATCCCATTGGAATGTGGAATTTATTCAAAAGAGGCCCTGGCTGAGAAAGGGGTTATTCAGCATGATCCGGCAATCCTTGCCCAAGCCATCAAGACCCTGTTTATCGCCGAAGACTGCTTTCCGGCAAACGAGCTGCAAGAAGATCCTGCCGGAAGGACATCCCCTACTGATGAGGCTGTGCGAATACAACCGCTGCTGCCCTGCCAGAAGTATCAGGAGATAGCCCGGATTCTTGACCATTTGGAGATCAGGTCAGGGGAGAGTGGCGGTTGCAACCTCGATGCCGCCAAGATCCGGGCCGAGATCTGTGAAATTATCTGGAAGCATCATGACATTCCTCTGGCCCACCTGCAATATGTCAAGGGGATCCGCTGTATCGATCTCGAGGATTGGCGACGTGACCAGCGATGGGACAATGTCTTCTCTTTTTTTGATCCCGAAGAACGTTGCATCATCATTCGACGCGATCAATTTGAGGTCCCGGTAAAACTCGAAGTAGCCTTCCTCATTGCCCTGGGCGAGTCACTGCTCGGTGATTATGCCGCAAGCAAGGATGTTGATTCTGTTGATCTGGCGGGTCTACGCTTGGGCAAGGTCTATCACCTTCGACTCAAGGGAGAAGAGGAGAG
>JAUYSF010000290.1 GCA_030696435.1 Desulfoprunum sp.
AACGAAAAGCCAAACATTGAGGTGGTGACCCTCATCTGCGATATCCTTGACCGTAAACTCGGCCTGCCGGCATCGGGTGCGCCCCGTCGGTCGCTGATCGCCTTTGTTAAAGACCGACTTGGCCATGACCGGCGCTATGCCATCGACGCCACCCGTATCAGGGAAGAGATCGGCTGGCAGCCGAAGGTGACCTTCGAACAGGGCCTTGAGATGACCATCGACTGGTATCTGGCCAATCAGGACTGGGTGGCCTCGGTGGTCGATGGATCGTACCAGGAATATTACACGAAAATGTACGGCTGAGAGGCCGATCTATAAAATTCTTTTCTCCCGAAATAACAGAGAAAAGACTGCAGTGAGGATAAACGATGCAGGTGACAGCTACGGCAATCCCAGAGGTCCTGCTCATCGAGCCTAAGGTGTTCGGCGATGAGCGAGGCTTCTTTTTTGAGAGTTTTAATCAGCGTGTCTGGCAGGAACAGACCGGGATCATCAGGAATTTTGTCCAGGACAACCATTCCCGCTCCTGTCGTGGCGTACTGCGTGGGCTGCATTATCAGATCCGCCAACCCCAGGGAAAACTGGTGCGGGTGGTGGTTGGTGAGGTCTTTGATGCAGTGGTGGATCTGCGCCGCACATCACCGACCTTCGGTCGATGGGTCGGTGAGATTCTCAGTGCTGAGAACAAGAAACAGCTCTGGGTCCCGGAAGGGTTCGGCCACGGGTTTCTGGTACTTTCCGAGTATGCCGAATTCCTCTACCGAACCACCGAATACTACGCTCCCGAGCACGAACGCTGCATAATCTGGAACGACCCGGATATAGGTATTGACTGGCCGCTCTCTCTTGCGCCTCTTCTTTCCGACAAAGATGCCCAGGGACAACCCTGGCGGCAGGCGGAGTTCTATGAGGAGATGGCTGTTAGCTAATCTGAGATTGGTGCCGGTGGCTCTTTATCCGTCCATCGTCGTCGTACCAAAACGGGCCGAAATGTATTTTTACATAATTCTCGATAAGAGGATCAGTATGCGTATCCTATTTTTCTACCTTGTTGCCCTCTCCCTCATACTTACGGGTTGTGAGGCCTCGTTCAATCTCAGCACCGCTCATCTCAGCGATCCGGCAATGAGCACGGCTGTTGATCCAGAGACCAAGGCACCACTGGAAAAGGCAACCATTTTCCCGGCTGATGTTAAAACGCTGTATGCCACCGCTCAGCTCAAGAGTGCACCCGCCGATACCGCGGTGAAGGCGCTTTTCTACTATCTGGAAGGTAAAAAACAGCAGATCGCTGAGGATTCAGTTACGGCAGAGGGGGGCAAATATCTCAGTTTCTCTTTGAATCCGCCCGAGAGCGGGTGGCCTGTAGGCCGGTATGAGGTAGAGTTTCTCATCAACAATGAAGTGAAGGAGAAGCTTGGATTTTCCGTGGTGCCGGCCAATGGTGTCCCGGTTTCTCAGGGATTTCCGACGACCACGAACCAGCAGGCGGTTGTGCCCGATGCCCCTCAGTCTGCTCCTGTAACAACAGAAACTCCAACCGCTCAGGTCCCGAATACGTTAGCGGCACCTTCGCCCTCGAATGTGACCCCGACGCCTCCGCCCCAGGCCACTGACCTCTCGGCATCCCCGCAACCAGCTGTCTCATACAAGACCTTCCGGGACAAGCAGTTCGGCTTTTCCTTTGAATTGCCGGAGAACTGGTCTTTCCAGACTATTGGTGCCAACAGCGATTATCTTTTCAGTGGTCCTGCCGGGACCCCTGAGGCCGAGATCAGCGTTATTGTGCAAATCGTCGACACCCAAAAAGGTGTCGTTGCCAGCCTCAAGGATCAGATGCTTTCGCTGATTAATCAGTTTGCCCAGATGACCGGGGCCAAGATTAAGACAAAGAGTCAGATACAGGTTGCAGGGCAAACCGCTCCCTTCTTTCTGGTGACCTATCCTGCCGAAAACATCCAGAAACAAAAGGTGTCATTCGGCCTTACCCAGCTTGGGCTTGATCATCCGCCCTATCTCATCCTCATCAGCTATTCGGCCCCGAGAGAGATTTATCAGCAGAATGTCTCAACCTTTCAGCATATGATGGATTCGCTGAAATTGACTTCGCCCGCCAAATAAGAGAAAGAAGAGAGCTATTTGCCGAATTCCTCGGAGATCTCAGGAGGGGCTGTCGCCGGTTTGGGTTTTATACCGGGCTGGGCCAATTCATCGGAGATCTCCGGAGGAAGAGCTTGATGCGGAGAGGCCAGCTCTTCTTCAGGTTGAGCTGGCGCCGATGCATTCGAATCCATCCTGTCACCAAGATGCTGGGCAGCCAGATAGCCCGAGGCCACCCAGCCGATACCTCCCTGTTTTGTCTCAATCTCCGACCAATTACCGCTGGTTCGTCGCACGGCAACCGTCTCACCTTTGTAGAGTAAGGCAAGAACCTGACAGGCTCTTTCTGGACACCGCCGCATGTTGAGGGTGTCTGTTTGGACAACGAAATAGGTTCTCCCGGGCGGTGCGAAAACCACTTTGGCTTGCCGTGAAGCACAGCCTGCTGTCAGAGCTACCAGGCAGCAGATGAGGAAAAAAAGAGTCTGCCGGTATGTCTTTGAGGGGTGCCTCATTTTACAGGCCTCCCGCCAGCCAGTCGGCGCGCTGGCTGACCTTCTGGACATCCGGGGAATTGGGGGCAAGGCTGCAGTATTTGCGGTAGGCATCAACCGCCCGTCTCTTCTCGCCATTCTGTTCGAGAAGGATGCCATAGTTCTTGTAGGTGAGGGCATAACTGGGGTCACGCTGTATTGCCGAGGTGTAGGCCCTTGTCGCCTCTTCAATCCTGCCAAGCTTGCGCATGACCAGTCCGAGGTTGTTCAGGCTGAGGACATTGCCGGGTTCTTTCACCAGGGCCTTTTCCAGGGCTATACGCGCCTCTTCATATTTGCCTTGTCGGGCCAGATCGGTACCCTGAGCCAGGAGATCGGCGGCCGGCAGGTCGGTCTGTTGCCCTCCGGTCGTCGGCGCCTGCTGTTGTCCTTGAGGAGTCATGCTGCTGCCTTGGGCGGTTGTGCTGGCCCCTGTGCCTGAGGCTGGTAGGTCAAAGGCCGAATCCGGATCGGCGCTTGAGGCCTGGGGCGGAGGCTGTTGCGTCGGCGGCAGGACAACAGGTGGGGCTGAGGGCGTTGGTTCCGGGGGCGGTACAGTCTGCGCGGGTGTCGATGCGGCCGGTGCCGGATCGGTTTCCGGGGGCAGGGCAAAGGGGGAAGGCTCTGTTGCCCGGAGCGCAGGGGCTGTGAGCAGACAGAGGCAGAGGGAAAGAGAAATTCCCGCAATTTTTAGATTCATGTTTTCTATACTCCTTCTCTGATTGAGATTGTCATAAGCAGAATGACGAGTGCTACAATAGGATCGGCGCATTCAAGTCTTATTCCAATTCCAAATCAAGCGGTAACTTTGTCGGCTGTGCTTAATTGCGTTTTCGCTGACTCTGTTTTTCTAGTTTCTTGCGTTTTTTTCTTCGTGCCAGCGGGGAGGCGGCTATGCGCTGCTCGGCCAGATCGATAAGAATTTCCTGGACCGTACGGCTGTCCTCACCATCGTCTGAATGACGCTGAATATAGCTGCCATCACTCTGCATATCCCAGACGCTGCGCTTGTTGCGGATCTGCACATCGAGGATTTCCCGGAGGGTGGCCTGAAGGTCCTTGCCTTCCACCGGCACCACCACTTCGACCCGCTCCTCCAGATTGCGTTTCATCAGATCTGCGGAACCGATGAAGTATTCGTGATTGCCGCCATTTTTGAAATAGTAGATGCGGCTGTGTTCGAGGAAGCGTCCGACCACTGAGACGACTGAGATGTTCTCCGACAGACCGGGGATACCGGGGCGCAGGCGGCAGCTGTCCCGAACGATGAGGTCGACGTGAACTCCGGCCTGGGAGGCGCGATACAGGGCCTCGGTGATCTGTTTATCCTCCAGGGCATTGGTCTTGAACTGGATGAGTCCGGGGTTTGTCTTGTTGTGCAAGCTGATCTCCCTGTCAATCTTGGCCAGGAGGGCCTTTTTGAGCATATTGGGAGAGGGGAGCAGTTTCTGGTATTTGCGGACCGGGGCATAACCTGTTGTCAGATAATTGAAGAACTCGGTGAGGTCTTCACAGATGACCGGGTCGTTGGTCAACAGGCCGATGTCGCTGTACTGCCTGGCCGTCCCGGCATGATAGTTGCCCGTGCCGATGTGGGCATAGCGCTGCAGGCCATTGTAATCCCGGCGCACGATAAATAAGACCTTGCTGTGGGTCTTGAGCCCGACGACACCGTAGGTGACATGAATGCCGGCCTCTTCCATGGCCTCGGCCCATCTGATATTGGCCGACTCGTCAAAACGGGCCATCAGTTCGACCACCACAGCCACCTGTTTGCCGTTCTGGGCTGCATCGATGAGGTACTCGATGATCCGTGAATCAGAACTGGTCCGGTAGAGGGTCATCTTGATAACCAGGACCTTGGGATCAGTACTCGCCTCCTTGAGAAAACGTTCGACGGAGGTATCGAATGATTCGTAGGGATGCTGGAGCAGGATTGATTTCTGGACCCTGATGATATGAAAGATGTTGGGGTCCTCGGTGAGCAGTTTAGGGTGGTCGCAGGGCTGATGCGGTGGATAGTGGAGATGGGGTCGGTCAATTTTCCAGATCTCGAAGAGGTCTTTTTTTCCTATGATGCCGGGAACTTCAACGACATCTTTGTTTTGATCGATGCCCAGTTCGGCGGCCAGCATGCCCCGGTGTTGCGGGGTCATACATTTCCCCACCTCAAGCCGGACGATATCGGCGAATTTGCGCTCGCGCAGGGCCGATTCGATCATAACCAGAAGGTCATTTGCCTGCTCGCCGGTACGTTCGGTGCTGGCATTGCGGGTCACCCGGAAGAGCTCGCAGCTGTGGACGGTCAGGCCGGGAAAGATCATTTCCAGGTTGTTGGCGATGAGATCTTCAAAGGTGATATAGAGGTGTTTGCCTCCGACCTTGATAAAGCGCGGGGCGCCGATACCGGTTGGGATCTTGAGCCTGTTGAGGAAGATCTGGTTTCGGCCTTTCTCACTCGTTGCCACAAGCCAGTTAAGCGAGAGATTGGAGATGAAGGGGAAGGGATGAGCAGGATCGATACCCTGCGGGATGAGCAGTGGGTAGAGTTCTTTGCGGAAATACTTGGTCATCTCCTGCTGCTGTTCTTTACTCAGATCACCGAATTGACAGATCTTGATGCCTTCCTCAATCAGGAGGCTACGCAGAGTCTCCTCAAGTTCTTCCTGCTGGTTGAGGATTTCCTGGGCAATGGCGTAACAGGCTTCGAGCTGCTGTTTCGGCAGCATGCCATCGATTGAAGGCCTTTTCAGGCCGGCCCCGAGCTGCTGCTTGAGACCGCCGATTCGCTTCATGAAAAACTCGTCGAGATTGGAGCCGACAACGGCGACAAAAAAAACCCGCTCCAAGAGAGGGGTCTGCGGATCGAGTCCCTCATGCAGGACCCGGCGATTGAATTCCAGCCAGGTCAATTCCCGGTTCAGGTACCATTCCGGTTTGTTGAGGTCAAATGCTTCCAGTGCTTCCAGATTAGGTAATAATTCAGCCATATGGCGAGAGCCTCCGATCTTTCAGCGTCTGATTTCCTGCTGGACTGCGCGGGCCAGGCTCGTGACGCTGAAGGGTTTTGTCAAATAGTGTGAAATGCCCAGAGCCTTGATCTTGTCCTGGTCTTCCTGGTTAAAATAGCCCGAAGCGATGACAGCCCTCTGGGTTGGTTGGATCTTGAGGATCCGCCGGTATGTCTCGTAGCCGCTGATACCCGGATCCATAATCATATCAAGGAGGAGCAGATCCATGGGTTCCCGGCTGATATGCTCAATGGCCTTCTCGCCAGTGGCCACGGCACTGGGGGTGTAGCCGAGGCGCTTGAGGATGGAAGAGGTGATCTGCCGCTGACTTTCCTCGTCATCGACTATCAGGATCTTTTCCCCTTGGCCGCACAGCGCATCAAAGGAGAAGGAAAGTTCGCCCATCTGCTGAACCCCGGTCCGGCAGGAGGGAAAATAGAGATCGAATCGGCAGCCGGCCTCGTGGCTTATGATGTCAATAAAGCCTTGATGATCCCTGACGGTATTCCAGATGACCGTGAGCCCGAGTCCTGTGCCGCTGCGACCGAGTTCTTTCTTGGAAAAGAAGGGTTCGAAGATGCGGGGCAGGGCCTCCTCGGCTATGCCGCTGCCGTTGTCCTGGATCGACAGCACCACGTATCTGCCGGGAGGGATCTCTTCATAGCCTTCAAGGGTTTCTGCCAATTTCCTATTCGCCGTGCGGATGGTAATTTTTCCCGTATTATCAATGGCCTCTGCGGCATTGGTCATCAGATTGATGATGGATTTGATGATATGGATGGTCGAGGCCTCGATGTTGGGCAGATTCGCTTCGAGCTGCAATTGGATGGCGATGCCCGGGCGGAGCTGTTTGAGCTGTCGGTAATCAATGGACTGGGCGTAGTCTTTTAAGAGGAGATTGAGGTTGCACGCCTCTTTTTTGCAGGTTGAGCCCCGGGCCACGGTCAGGAGATCGGCGACAACAGCGGCCGCCTGCTTGCCTGCCTGCTGGATAAGGGCGATATCCTTGCGATATTTTTCCGTGGTCGACATGTCCAAGAGGAGGAGCTCCGGGAAAGTGACGATACTGCTCAGGATATTGTTGAGGTCGTGGGCCACGCTACCGGCCATGATGCCAATGGACTCCATGCGCTGGGCGTTGGTGAGTTTTTCCTGCATCTGCAGGCGCCGATGCTCTGCCTGTTTTCGGGCGGTAAGGTCGCGGATTGCCGCAACCCAAGTCCTGTCCGAACTGCCATCGAGTTTTTTGATCCTGATTTCTACGGGAAATGTCCTGCCGTCCCGGCCAATGGCCTCCAGTTCCAGGGCCTCGGCCGGGACGGCCTCGGGCTGCTCCTGATCAGGGGCGCAGAAATCCCAGCCGGGGAGCAGGTCCTGCAGCGCATGGCTGAGAAGATCTTCCTCCGACATGCCAAAGATCTCCAGGCATTGCTGGTTGACCTGCAGGACAGCATTGCCGGAGAAGATGATAATGCCTTCCCAGGTCGCCTCGGCCAGCTGCTGAAACTTCTTTTTACTGCCAAGCAGTTCTCGTCTGAGCTGTTTAGTTTCAATGGCGCGGGAGATGGTCTGCAATACCAGTTCCGGGTTGCAGGGCTTACTGAGATAGTCATAGACCCTAAAGCGCATGGCCTGTACTGCACTGCCCACCGTTGCCTGACCGGTCAGGATGACGATTGCCGTATCAGGTTGGTGCTGGGTGACATATTCGGCTATTTCAATACCTTCTATGTCGGGGAGGACCAGGTCGAGGAGTATGGCGTGGTATGATCTGTCCTGCAGCCGGAGAAAGGCATCCTGGCCGGTGGGGGCGAGGTCTACAGTGTAGCCGCTTTCTTCGAGAATATATTTGATGCTCGAACAGAAATTGCGTTCATCGTCGACAACGAGAATTGATTCTACCATGATGGTGTGCTTCTTTGCTCGGAGGTGTGTCAGTGGTAACGATTCTATACCGTTAGATGCTTGAGGCTACGTCAAAAAAAAAATGAAGTCAAATGAAATGAAGATGATCAAGTCTTCTTGGAGGTGGCAGAGTACCTGCATGTGCCGGTTCAGCTCTACGGGCAATAGGGCAAATTATATGAGCATGTGTTTAAAAACAGATAGTTATAAAAAAACATCCGGAACGTCTACAGGATCATGAGTTTTTCGTTACCAGATTTATGGTAAAACATGTTCCTCCTTGTTTGGGAGAAGAACAGTTGATCGAACCTCCCAGTTCCGTCACCAGTTTTCTGACAATGGCCAGGCCAAGCCCCAAATGCCCCTTGCCCTTACTGGAGACTCCGGCGCCAAAGAGCGTCTCGGCAAGCTCGGGAGCAATACCTGGCCCATTGTCTTCGATGCGTATGCGGACGCTGTCAGTTCCAGCCTGCGTGCAACGTTGGATATAGTCGGTGCGTAACCATATCGTACCACCTGGAGCGACGGCCTCACCGGCGTTTTTCAGGAGATTGGTGAGGATCTGCCGCAGGGCTTCCGGGTTACTTGCAATCGGCGGTATTCGGGGATCGGCGTCGAGTTGTGAGGAAATTTCCTGCTGGGTAAAGAGAGAGTGCTCAAAGAGATCGAGGCTCTGTCTGACCAAGGCGTTAAGGTCCACCGGCCTGGTGGCATGAGGGACAGGAGGGCCTGAGAGATCGTCGAGCTGACAGCTGATGCTGCCGATGCGGGCCATTTCCTCACCGATGTTCCGGAGTTGTTTCTGGATCTCCGGTTGCCCTGCCAGTCGTTTTCCGAGGATGGAGAGGTAGTTCTGGACGATGGCCAGGGGATTATTGATCTCATGGGCGATACTCCGGGCGACCTGCTGGACGACCTTGACTCGCTCTCCGGCCAGATCCTCGGCGCGCTTTTTGTTGAGAACATCGAGATAGAGCCGGGCCGCGGCATGCCGAGCGAAAAACGCGAGATCATCTCTGCAATCGTCCATATGATTCCTCTGCTCTGCTTCGAGGCTGGTCACCAGAAAACCGCGCCAGTCCTCTACGGGAAGGGCGATTGCCAGGAGAACACTGCCGGCAAAAAGAGAGAAGAGTTTTTCGCCAGGCGATTTTTGCCCCTCGTCGGCTGATTGTGTGAGCATGCAGATGCCGTTCTTTGACTCCGGACACAGGGTGATAAGGTCTTCTCCATCTTCTGCACTGATGCCGAAATCAACGGCCTGCCGAGCAAGGAGATTGGCGCTGGAGCCATGGGCGCTGAATCCTTTGGCATCAAGATCGGGGATAAATATCAGGCATTTATCGATATTAAAGAGGATGTGCAGACTTTCTTCAATAACCCTGAGAACCCGGTCCGGGGTCTCCGCCCTGACCAGATTGTCAAGCACCCCGTGCAGGCGAGAGAGTACCCGAATCTTGTCGGCCAGCTCTGTACGTCCGTGGTCTGTCGGTGCATCTTCGCAGTGGGCTGCCTGTGGTCGTTCAATAGCAATGCCCATCCCTTTGGCAATGGCGGAGACGGTTTCTTCCGCCGCTTCGAGGCAGCTGGCGAGGGACTGCGGGGCGATGCGCATCCTGTTGGCCAGTTCTCCAAGATGGCTGAAATCGGGCAGAGGGGACATGCTGAGGCTGTTGGCCAGAAAGAGTAAAGCGGTGAGGGAGTTGGCCTGCGGCTCAGTAATCTCATCACGGTGGTGCCGTTCGATGGCGGTTGCGATCGGGATATGAAGATTCCAGCGGCCGACCAGAAGGCCACCGGCCTCGGAGTGGGAGATGCCCAGTCGGGTCTTCTCAAGGGATTCCAGGGACGTCGGGTCGATCATGCCGTCGCCTGTCAGGTCGTGGTACTCCTGCCCAAAGGCCTGGCCGAGGAGGAGTTTGCCCAAATCGTGGAGCAGTCCGGCAAGATAGGCCTCGGCCGGATGGGGATAGTCGACCATTTCGGCCAGTGATTTGGCGAGGACGGCGGTCAGCAGCGAGTGGTGCCAGAACCGGGCAAGCGACATCCCGGCAGGAGCGGAAAAGGCCTGAAACGCCTCATGCACGGAAACGGAAATTGCCAGGTTTCTGACCGTATCAATCCCGAGGTAGATTACCGCCTGCTCAGTATCGGTATAGGATGTACGGCTACCAAGAAAGGCCGAGTTGGCCAGTTGCAGTATCCTGGCACTGATGGAAACATCGCGGCCGACAATGTCGCTCACGGTTTGCAGATCGACATCCCGGTCGTTACAGGCATCGATGAGCTCGATAAGTGACTGGGGCAAGGTTGGAAGCTTACTGATATCAAAGAGGCTGTCGATGTTTCGGGGAGCTGTATGCATTATTATCTACTGTTGAATTGAGGGAAGGGGCTGACATTCTTTGCTCAGGTGTAGCAGAAAATATTGAAGAAATTCAAGGTATTTTTTCAGAACGCCGCCGGCAGAAGGATTTATAATGACAATTTTAAAACTAGGGACATTCCCCATATTTCCTCCTGAAACGCCCATGCTCTCCGTCTGGGTATGTCGAAAAACTCTAGGAGCCTGTCGGATTATGCCCTTTTTCCCCATCTCTGCGTTATTTTCGAAAATCAATGCTCGCAATATCAACTATATGGCTGCGCTTAATTTTCGAAAATGCCTTGATCTGAGAAAAAATTTCTATAATCCTA
>JAUYSF010000316.1 GCA_030696435.1 Desulfoprunum sp.
AGGATGATTAGGTCAGCCTGGAACATCTCTTCCTGGCGCTCATCCGCGACAAAAAGTGCAACACATCCTCAATGCTGGCACAATACGGCAGAAATGAAAAAAAATTCTTCGAAGCCCTGAAGGCCATCCGTGGCGATCACCGGGTCACCGATCAATATCCAGAAGAAAAATATCAGGCCCTGGAAAAATACGGTCGCAATCTGACCGATATCGCCAAGCGCGGCAAGCTCGATCCTGTGGTCGGCCGCGACGAAGAAATCAGGAGAATCATCCAGGTCCTCTCACGTCGGACAAAAAACAACCCTATCCTGATAGGCGAACCCGGTGTCGGCAAGACGGCCATCGTTGAAGGGTTGGCCCAGCGAATCGTCAATGGGGATATCCCCGCTACCCTGAAAAACAAACAGGTTATCACCCTGGATCTGGGCTCACTCGTGGCTGGGGCCAAATATCGCGGTGAATTTGAAGACAGATTGAAGGCGGTTTTAAAGGAAGTTGAAAAACGGGCCGGCGAAATCATCTTGTTCATCGATGAGATCCATACCCTGGTCGGTGCGGGAGCGGCAGAAGGTTCGATGGATGCCTCGAATATGCTCAAACCTGCACTGGCCAGGGGCGAACTCCATTGTGTCGGGGCGACCACCCTTGATGAATATCGAAAGTATATCGAGAAAGACAGCGCCCTGGAACGGCGTTTTCAGCCAGTTTTAGTCCTTGAACCAAGCGAAGAGGACACCATCGCCATTCTGCGGGGTATCAAAGAAAAATACGAGGTGCATCACGGCGTACGCATCCAGGACGCTGCTACCGTGGCAGCGGTCGTACTCTCAAACCGTTACATCACCGATCGTTTCCTGCCAGTCTAGGCCATCGACCTGATCGACGAAGCGGCCTCACAACTGCGTATCGAGATTGATTCCATGCCTCTTGAAATTGATGAACTTGAGCGCCAGAAAATCAAACTCGAAATCGAGCAGGAGGCCCTGAAAAAGGAAAAAGACAAGACTTCCCTGGAGCGACTCGTCGAGCTCAGGAAACGCCTTGCCGAACTCAACGAAAAACTCGGAGCCTTGCGCGGACAATGGACCCTTGAAAAGGACACCATCCAAAGCATCCGGTCGATTAAAGAAACCATCGACACAACCCATGTCGAGGAACAGCGGGCCGAAAGGGCGGGGGATTTGAGCAAGGTTGCAGAGATTCGCTACGGCAGAATTGTCCAACTGGAAAAAGACCTGGAGAGTGCCAACAAGAAGCTCCAGGACATTCAAGCCCAACACATGATGCTGAAAGAAGAGGTAGGAGCGGAAGATATTGCCAGCGTTGTGGCCAAATGGACCGGCATCCCCGTCGACCGCCTGCTCGAAGGTGAAAAAGACAAGCTCATCCATGCCGAATCGATTTTGCAAAAACGGGTTATCGGCCAGGAAGAGGCCATCCTCTCGGTCGCCAATGCCGTGCGACGCGCCCGGGCCGGCCTCCAGGATCCGGATCGGCCTCTCGGCTCCTTCCTCTTTCTCGGTCCAACCGGTGTCGGTAAAACCGAACTTGCCCGCACGCTTGCCGATTTTCTCTTTGACAGCGACCAGGCCATGATCCGCATCGACATGTCGGAATTCATGGAAAAACACTCGGTGGCCAGACTCATTGGCGCTCCTCCTGGGTATGTCGGTTATGACGAGGGCGGCTATCTCACCGAGGCAGTACGCAGACGCCCCTACGCCGTCATCCTCCTTGATGAGATCGAAAAGGCCCATCCCGATGTCTTTAATATCCTACTCCAGGTCCTTGATGACGGGCGGATGACCGATGGCAAGGGACGAACCGTTGATTTCAAAAACACGATCCTGATCATGACCTCGAATCTTGGCAGCCAACTGATTATGAATATGACAGAAGACCATGCTCTCCCTTCGGAAATCCGAGAGCAGATCGAGGAAATCCTTCATAATCAATTCAAGCCTGAATTTCTCAACCGGATCGATGAGACAATAATCTTTCGCAGCCTGACAAAGGAGAACATGCTGCACATCGTTGACATTCAATTGCAGCGTCTGGCCTCCCGTCTGCAGGAACGAAAAATAACCCTGCATATTCGCCAGAGCGCTAAACAGTTTCTCGTGGAAAGCGGCTACAATCCGGCATTTGGCGCCCGCCCTCTAAAAAGGGCTATCCAGCACCATCTAGAAAATCCATTGGCCATGGAGATACTCGAAGGCCGATTCGCCGAAAATGACCATATCCTTGTCGAGGCTGAAAACAACGGTCTCATCTTCAGCCGGCAACTGAAATCATAGCTCTATAGCCCGGATTGCCATACATACCATCACACAGGGGGGATGAGAACGGCTTTCGACCTCTTTTCCCCCTTTACCTTTGACAGTATTTATGCTTGCATGTGGCTTGAAATACAGTTCAGCCAATTTGGATAAAGGAGTCGTATGGTAGAAAATACCTGTAGTGTAACGATGGCTCACATGATGTTGCCACAGCATGCCAATCCGGCCGGAAATGTCCATGGCGGGGTCATCATGAAATTCATCGACGATGCCGCCGGAGTAGTAGCCACGAAGCATGCCCGAACCAATGTTGTGACCGCGGCAATTGAACGTCTTGATTTCCACCGACCGGTCTTTATCGGCAATCTCCTGATTCTCAAAGCATGCCTGAACATCACAGGGAGAAGCTCGATGGAAATAGGCGTAAGGGTTGAGGCAGAGGATCTCCTTTCTGGCCAGACCAGGCATATTGCCTCAGCCTACCTCACCTTCGTTTCGTTAACCCCAGAAGGACGCTCCATGCCCGTTCCAGCCTTCACCCCGACTACAGAAGATGGCCTCAGAAGAGCGAGGGAGGCAGCAAATAGGAAACAGTGTTTTATGCAGAACCAACAATCCACACGAGATGAAATATGAGCAATAATGTCGATGATCTGACCGTTAATTATGAAGAGGAAGGTGTCCTGCTGGTCAAGGAGCTTGGGAAAGAAGTCCTCTCCAAGGGGGCCTGGACAACAATCCTGTTCCGTTACCAAAATTGGGATAAGGCCAAGGGCGAATATTCCCAGGAAATGTATTCAATACGACGCTACCAGAAACGCCAGGGAGAATATTTCCCAAAATCTAAGTTCAATATCTCCAGCATCGAACAGGCTCAGAAAATCGTTACCACCCTGCAGTCCTGGTTGACTGAGGCCAAATAGAAAGGCATATTCCATTTGGCCGTTTCGCTTCTCTCTGTCTGGTGAATTTTTCTTTACCTACAAACATTTTCTCAAAAAAACGTTTGTATCACATGGAAACAAGGAGATAGATTAATTCCAAGGACTTTGGGAGGTAGAAAAGTTAAAGGAAAGATAGAATGAGGGTTTTTAGCAGTTGACAGTAGCGGAGTGATACAGTAGTTTGCCGCGGTCCTTGGGTGAGGTTGAGTTGATGCCAGCGGGAGCTGAGATTGA
>JAUYSF010000325.1 GCA_030696435.1 Desulfoprunum sp.
GGTCAGAAACAGATTAAAAAGGTCGTGGCTGAACTCGGCGGCAAGAACGCCATTATCATCGATGATGACGCCGATCTCGATGAGGCCATCAAGCAGGTGATCAACTCGGCCTTTGCCTTCCAGGGCCAGAAGTGCTCGGCCTGCTCCAGGGTCATCGTCGTCGAGCCGATCTACGAGAAATTCCGCGAGCGGCTGGTGCAGGCCGCTTCGTCTCTGACCATCGGCCCAGCAGAGGATCCCGCCTTCTCGATGGGGCCGGTGGTTGATGAGAAGGCCCAGAAATCCATTCTCGAATATGTAGAACTGGCTAAAAAAGAGGGGAATATCCTGCTCAGCCGCCAGGTGCCCAATTCCGGTTACTATGTGCCGCTGACCATCGTCGAGGGCATCCGGCCGGAACACCGAATTGCCCGGGAAGAGATTTTCGGCCCGGTCCTGGCCCTGATGAAGGTGAAGGACTTTGATCAGGCCCTGGAATGGGCAAACTCCACCCGTTTCAGTCTGACCGGGGCCATCTTCTCCCGCAGCCCCGAGCATCTCGACCGCGCCAGGGCCGAATTCAACGTCGGTAACCTCTACCTCAACCGCGGCAGCACTGGAGCCCTGGTCGAGCGCCATCCTTTTGGCGGATTTAATATGTCGGGTGTCGGCTCCAAGGCAGGCGGGCCGGATTATCTTCTGCAGTTTGTCGATCCCCGGCTGATTAGTGAGAATACCATGCGCCGTGGCTTTGCGCCGATCGAGGAGAGCGACGACTGGGTAGTCTGATCCCAGCAGAGATAAAGCCAATCATCCCGTAACAAAAAAGGCAGGCCCTCCCGGAGAAACACCGGGAGGGCCTGCCTTTTTGCTTTTGAACTGCGGGAAAACTTAGATCAGACTGACCAACATCTTGGTCGCCACGGCATAGAGCAGGAAGGCAAAAACCCTTTTCAAGCGGTCCACCGGCAGGCTGTGGGCCAGACGGACGCCAAAAGGCGCGGTCAGCACGCTGGTGACGATGAGCCCGACGAGGGCCGGAAGATAGATATAACCTACCGAATATTGAGGAAGATTTGACACGCCCAGGCCGTTATAAATATAACCGACCGTACCAGCCAGGGCAATGGGAAAGCCAATGGCGGCCGAGGTCCCAATGGCCCTGTGGACCGGGATATTGCACCAAGTCATAAAAGGGACTGACAGGGTACCGCCGCCGATCCCAACCATACTGGAAAAGGCCCCGATCACATTGCCGACGCCGAAGGTTCCGAGAGGACCGGGCAACTGCCGGGAAGGTTTGGGCTTTTTATTGAGAACCATCTGCGTCGCCACATAATAGAGGAAGACGACAAAAAAGCCCTTGAGAAAACCGGTCGACATCCGAGCCGCCAGACAGGAACCGAGAAAAGTGCCGACAAAGATCCCCAGCACGATCTGCCGCACCAGTTGCCAGTGCACTGCCCCCCTCTTGTGGTGTGCCCAAAAGCTGGACACTGCGGTAAAGATGATACTGGCCATGGACGTGCCCAGAGCCAGATGCATGGTAATCTCTGCGGGGATATGCTGAAGCGAGAAGCAGAAGATCAGCATAGGCACGATGACCAAGCCTCCGCCAATACCCAAGAGACCCGCCAGCAGACCGGCCACGGCGCCAACCGCGGCATACATCAGAAGAATTGAATACACGATACGAACTCCTGCAACTATATGTTAATGATTGATGAGGTTGATTGCCTTCAAAGGGGTGCACTGTACAGCAACTGCCGAATCAGGGGCAAGAAATTTCGAAGAGTTATTATAAGCTTCTGTGCTCCATTCATGAAGGTTTTTGGTAACTGTTCAGCGAAACAACCGGGGTGCCCGGTTGTTTCGCTGAACAGTTACAGACTTTTTTCCAAGATGACCGATATATGGATTGATTATCTCAGCGCCCTACCTTTACAGATCCATAGGCCTCAATACAGCGTTTTTCCAGATAGCTCATCAGGTCTTCATCGTCGGCAAAGAGATCAAAACAATAGCCGTCGCCGCCGGCCAACCCGCCCGGAATCACCTCTCCCCGCCCGTCGGGATCATTGACCAGATCGGCATAGAAACAGACCGAGAGCCATCTCGCCTCGGGATCGTCATCGATGATATCAATAACCATGAAAAAGCTCCGGTCCTGCTGCCGGTGGTGTTTTGGCCTGAGTGAATAACTGATGCCGGGCCGGGCCATGAAGGTACAGGTAACACCTTCCAGAGCCCTGATCCCCGCCACGAGCCTGGCAAAACATCCTTTCACGGCAGGGATCTCCTCCTGCCAACCATTTAAAAACTCCTCCACTTCCCTATACCCTTTCGACACTTCGGTCATGATCCACCTCTTCCTTGTTACTTGCAAATACCCATAACAGCCACCGCCGAAGCATACAAATTTCCCAATGGATTGCACTCTTTTTCTCAATACGCGATTATACTGGGGCCATCGCCCGAAAGCGGACAGCAGAAAGATAATGAGGAGATTTTGCAGGAAAAAAACAGAATATGCAGCAGCCCGCTCTATAGGAAAAGACACGCGGTCTGATGAGCAGCCAGGGAATTTACGACACTCAGCCCAGGAGCCGCAAGACGGCGGCAACGGCAACGACAACGGCGGCTTCGACCTCGGCGGTCAAGCCTTGCCCGAGCTGGTCGAAGCACCGACCTTCGATACCGACCAAGTGTACATGCTGAGGGCTTCTCTCGGGGTACAACCTGCGACCGACCTCGATAGCCTCCCGGATACCGATCCCATGGCCGCTCACCGGGCGTGGTTCCATATAGGGCAACCCGACCCAATCCAAGACGTGGACGGTGCCGGGGGCACTGCCGAACTGTACGGCATCGACCACCACCAGGCGCTCCTCACCATCCAGTTCTTCGAGGAGATCAATCCCTCCCAGGCCGAGATACTCAAGCCGCGTACCTTCCGGCAGGCGGCTCTTTCCCAGGCCGGCATGGACGGCCTTCCCCACTCCGTCATCGGCAACGAGATCGTTGCCGATGCAGACCACCAGGGCGCGGGCCACGATTATTGCCGAGCCCGGCTGAAGGCCAGATTGAAGGTACAGCTCTCACCGGTCGAAACCGTCTTGGGACGAGCGGGACAACCGGCAAGTTCGGCCATGATGCCGGCAATATAGTAATGAAACATCTGGCAGGCCGGGCCATCGATTGGCATATTGCGCTTAAGACAGACACTGCGGATCGGACAGTGATTGATAGAGATCACCGCCTCATTGTTTGCGAAATGGCCCTCAATCTCCATCTGCTGGATTTTGAACACCCGGATCAATTCGCCGAGGGCATTTTCCGGGGTGGGATTCTCCAGATGAATCGGCATGTTATTGGCCATCTTCCGCCCGGCCGCCACCGCTAGAGACGGGGTGGATTTGCCGATAAAGACTCCAATGGTATCAACAAACATGTCCAGCAAGAAGGAGACTTCGGTGAAGGCCTTGTCATAATCTTCCGAGGTCAGACGCAACTCAGAATTTGCAATCATAGAAATTTCTCCATCCGTTGGCTGAAATGAATATTCCGGTAAAAATTCTGGACCTCATGATGATTGGCATGACTGATGGCACCTGAGGGGCAGATATAACTACAGCTCAGACAAGCGATACAGTTGCCGACCTCGGCCACCACCGCCTTGCCGGTCTCTTCATTGAAGGTGAAACACTTGGTGGGGCATACATCCAGGCACAGCTGGCAACCCCGGCAGGCCTTTTCATGAATTGTCATTTCCAGCATCTCAAAAACTCCTCCTGATGTGACGGATCGTCTTGCCGTTGTGTTGCATTTCCACATCCAGGGCCATCCGGCCGATGGCATGGGTTGAGCAGGCCAGACAGGGATCATAACAGCGCACCACAAATTCCAGGGCATTGAGCATAATCTCATCACTCCCTTCCCTTTTGAGATTGTTGGCACCTTCCTTCAGCGACTTGTTGATGGCCGCCGTGTTCTGCTGGGTAGCGATAATCATATTGGCGGACCGGACAATACCCTTGGCATCTATCTCGTAGTCATGGATTAGGGTGCCGCGGGGGGCCTCGATATGGGCGACACCTCGCCCACCCTTAAAGGTCGCAGGAACCCGGGTGTCACCACGAAGGGCCGGATTATTGATGAGCTCATGGGCCTTTTCGCAGGCATAGATCAGCTCAATGAGTTTGGCATACATCTGGATGACTGCATTATGACAGGGGCGGCCGAAATTCTTACGGAACAGTTCGAATTCGGCCTGGGCCAGCGGGGTCTCCATGCCATCGACCACATTGAGTCTGGCCAGGGTGCCGACCCGGTACATGCGCTCAGCACCGGCATGGTTGATATAGACCTCCTTGGCATAGGATTTGGCCACCGCCCGCTCGACGAGATAATCGCGATAGCTGTCGCTGCTGAATTCTCCCTGGATGGTGCCCTGCTCATCCATAAACCGCAGATCACCGTCATAGAGGTTGAGTTTGCCGCCATTCACCGTCCCCATATACCAACTGGGCGCATTGAGTTTTTCCAGCAGAACCGGGTTCTTGTCCAAGAGGCCGAAGAGCAGGCCCTTGACCTTACCGGCAAGTTCGTTGGAGAGGATAACCGCCTCGGCGGTCAACTCCTGCAGCCTGGTGAACTGGCCATCGTTCAGTTTAAAGGAGATACCACCAGCGACGGCGGTGACCGGGTGAATCCCCCTGCCGCCGATGGTTTCATTGATCTTCTGGCCGAGACTGCGCAGGCGTAAACCTTTTTTGGTCAGGGCCGGCTCGGCCTCTACCATGCCGACGATATTCTGGGTGGCGGCAGCACCGTCGAGCCCGAAGACCAGATCCGGGCCGGCCAGGACAAAGAGCGACAGGGCATGGGAATGAATGACATGGCCCATATACATGAATTCGCGCAGCAGCTTGGCGGCTACGGGTGGTTCAACGCCTGCGGCATTGTCGAGGGCCTTGGCCGCCACCAGATGGTGCGCGGTCGGACAGACCCCGCAGATACGGGCGGTGACCTGGGGCAGGGTGCTGGCCTCCATGCCGACAAGAATACGCTCAAAGCCCCGCAGTTCGTTGACACAGAAGAAGGCCTCTTCGACCTTGCCCGCATCGTCGCACTCGAGCAGGATTCGGGCATGCCCTTCGATACGCGTAACCGGATCTATCTTGATTGTCTTTGCCATTATTGCGCCTCCACTTCGGCAATCCACTTGTTGATGAGAAACGTCGGTTTGTTGCCGATCATCTTGGTGGCCATAGCATAGGCATAATGGGTCTTGGCCGATTTCTCGATATGGGTCTTGATGGTCTGGGCATCGATCTTGGTGAGTCGGGACATCCGCTCACTTATCTCGGTCCGGATGTCATGGGTCGGTTCGGTGAGGATCTGCATGGTGGGGCCGGCACAACCGGAACACATCACCCCATGATTGGGGCAAGGGGCCAGACAGCGATCGAGAGTGACGGAACCAAGGCAGATATAACCCTGGCTGAGAAAACAGGTGTCGTCATCGGGCATGCCCTCATGGCTGGCCTTGATCTCGGTCACCTCGGTCTTTTTCATAGTCCGCCGGCAAGCGGCACAGACTGTTTCCTGCCGGGCCCGCGGCTGCCGGTTTTCGATAAGGGCGCTGAGTCCCTCGAAGATAAATTGGGCGTGGGGCGGGCAACCTGGCAGGTAGAGATCGACGTCGATTACCTCATCGACTGGGGTAACCAGTTTTTCCAAGCCGGTGATCTCCGAATCAGGCAGGAAATCGGTTTTGGTGGTCGGACTCTGCCGGTAGACACAATCCATGATTTCTTCGCGGCTGTGGGCCAGGCCCGCTCCATGCAGACCACCGTAGACCGCACAGGTGCCGAAAGCTATGATGGTCTTGCATTTCTTGCGCATCTCTTCTGCGGCATGGCGATCATGCTCGGTGCGGATCGAGCCGGTCAGGATACCGATATCCGCCTCGGGATACAATTTTTCATCGGTCAAGACCGGGCATTTCAGGATTTCCACCGACTCCAGAACACCCAGTATCTTTTCATGCAGATCGACCAGGGCAACATGGCAGCCCCCGCAATCACACAGCCATTCCGTATTCAGGCGAATTTTATCTCCGCTCATATTTTTCCTCTGTAAAGTAGTGAGTCAGTGCTTAGGCTTCGACAGTCAACACCTTCAGGCAGGCATTTTCTCCGGCATGTTTGATCTCCAGGGAGGCCTTTTTGCCCATAATGCTCTCGAGGGCTCCGGCAAAAAAACCGTACATCATATTGCACAGAGATCCCTGCTGGGGGTGGCCGAAACGGAACAAGGCCTGACGGATCATGCAGTCACGGAAGACCAGAGAAACCTGTCTCGCACCGTTTTCAGTGACTGATACCAGCTCATGTTGATCCACTGGTTTGAAAGGTTCAAATCCCCAGAGGCAGCTGTTGGCCACCAGAATACGCCGCACCTCCTCAATGGCCTCCAAGAGATCATCGGTATGTCGTGCACCCTCTGAGAATTTTCTGCCGAGGTTACGGCCGGCCGACATCGTCATGCTGTTTGCGCCACGACCAAGAATCGGCTCTATCCCTGCCGAGAGAGCCGCCATGAAATTCATGGTTTCCTGCAGGGTGCGTCTCTTTTTCAACAATTCTTCCACGTGCGTTACCTCCGTATACCTATATGTTACAGATTTCAATACGAACAGATACCGAATTATTCAGAGTAAAAGACAACCTGCCAACTGACCACTCATTGCAGTTCAGGCACATCGAGCAATAAAGAGATATGATTTCCATCTCGTAGTTTAATGGGAGTCGTATACAAATACAAGGAAAAGATCTGAGAACAATTCTTTCTTGAGAATATATCTCATGCAAAGAACTGATCTGCCTTGCCGGCTTAATAGTATTTAAAAAGTGCCATTTATAAGGCGGTAAAAGAAATATTCGCCAAAGAGGATATGGATGGGGGGAAGAATAGGAATTCCTTCACTCAAAGAAAAAAACAGCTGGATTTAAACGAAACTACTTATCCTGATCATTTGCTCCAGCCGTGTTCACCGATCAGATCGACAAACCGGACACTGGCCAGATGAGAGACCGTAACCTGTCCCTGATCTTTGATCACCAGATGCAATTCCTGGACATCCTGGTCGCCGACCGGTATCACCAGCCTGCCCTGATCGGCCAGTTGTTCGATAAGGGGCTGGGGAATCTCAGGTCCTCCGGCCGTGACGATGATCGCATCATAGGGCCTGAACTCGGGCCAGCCTAGAGTCCCGTCATCCAGCTTGGCGACGATATTATAGTAGCGGAGGGTCCCGAACAGTCTTCTGGCCCCGGCAAGAAGTGTATTGACCCGCTCAACAGTATAGACCCGCTCACAGAGCCGGGAGAGAATCGCTGCCTGA
>JAUYSF010000337.1 GCA_030696435.1 Desulfoprunum sp.
GATGTCCTGCCAGCGGAAATAGCTGAAAAAATCCATCATTATCTAATACTACTCACCAGTTGATGATTGAATCGGTCGCAAGTACCCCCCGACAGCTCAAGGCCAAGTTCGGGATTATTCGTGTATTTTATCCACTCCAGATTACAACCGCTTTCTGAATTATACCAATAGAAAAAACCATTTACTAAATTTTTACGTCAGATGAAAACAAAGAGACAAGATGTCAGGAAAGCCCGTTTTTGACAGTCGCGACAATCTCGCCTGCCTCAGGACTCTTTACCACCACCTCGTCGACACCCACGTCCATGGCCTGTTTCCGGGTTTCCTCTTCCTCATCAGCCGTGAATAAAAACAGCTTTATCGTCCCACCAAGCTCGGAAGCCCTGATCTGTCGACAGACCTCAAGGCCTGAGATATCAGGCAATTTGAAATCGATAACTGCCGCATCCGGCCGTTCCTTCAGGATGAGTTCATATCCTTCTCTGCCGGTGGAAGCGGTTATGATATTGAAGCCGGCTTTCTGAAACAGACGGGTATAAAGACGCCTGATCACCGGGTTGTCGTCAATAAGAACAATTTTCATTGGTTGCAGGTTTGCCTGAGAGTCCTCATCATTCACCGACTGAAAAGGAGAAACAAGCAGGGCATCGCCGAGATGGATCTCAGCCTCCGGGGGCGGTATCAGAATATCCTTGCCCCCGCGGCGGATACCGATGATTCCTCCGCCAACGATGGAGTTGGCCGCCTCGACGGCGTGACCTGCCAATTCTGATTTTTCGGTCACCTCAAACCAGCGGTGCTGCATGCCTCCAGCTGCTGCATCCCCTCCCTTTCTGCCCTGAGTTGCAGCAGTTCTGGCCAGAATCCGATCGGCAACCCTGCGGCCGGCAGAGCTATACGGGGAGATTATTGAATCTGCCCCCGCTCGAAGTATCCGCGATTCCGAGGATGCCTGCTGGGTTCTGGCGATGATGTGCAAGGTCGGATTCATCTCCCGCGCCGTCAGAACGGTAAAGAGATTGTGGGGATCGGAATCAAGCAGGGCCAGGAGGGCAGATGCCTTTTTTATTCCCGCCTTACCAAGAATTTCCTCTCTTGTCGCGTCACCGTCGATATAGTTAAACCCCAGTTCATGCAGCTCTTTCAGCAGATCTTCAGCGGCCTCTATCACCACAAAAGGGGCTCCGGCCTTCTCGAAATGTTCAGCCGCAGCGGCCCCGACACGACCATATCCGCAAATGATATAATGCCCTTTAAGCTTTGCAACCTTCTTTTCCATGGCTTTTTTCTTGAATTTTGGGTTTGACGCACGCTCCAGCATCATTTCGGTCAGGGCTTGAATGGCAAAACCCAGACTTCCCACACCTGACAGGATCAAAAAGATGGTAAACAATCTACCGGCTTGAGAAAGGGGGTGAATTTCACCAAATCCAACCGTAGCAATGGTAATCACCGTCATATAGACGGCATCAAGCAACGGATACCCTTCGATAATAACATATCCGACCGTGCCCACACCGAGAAAAAAAATGAGGAGCAAGATGGCGAGGCGTATCCGATTGCGGCTTTCCATATGATCGGGGAAAAATAAAGGAAGAACAGAATAAAAATTATGTATTATGAAGACTATAGCATAGCTAAAGCCTTATTGAGTAGAACTTTTCTTTAACAAACCCGGCTTTTGCCTGAACCGCAGTCTTTTTTCCGGCTAGACTGACTTCGTGCTTGAAAAAACGTGCAACACCGGGCATATCTTGATGGGACGTTGTATACGCAATTCATCAGCCCCCGAGACCAGATTGTACCGAGAGCTCCACATCAGACGCAACCCTATCTGGATCAGAAAATCAATATTGAAAGCAGTTCTATCTGCATCATACACCTAAGCAATAATGTCGGATCATTTCGGTAACATCAGCATAACTCCACCAGTTCCAGCAAAGCCAGCCCCCAAGTCGGCCACCAAACCTACCCCAAAGCCAGCCAGTCAGCCCGTAAAACTACGATCCAGAAACCGGCCGGAACGCCCCAAACCAGCTAAAAAAACAAAGTGGAAAAAACCGTACCTGTATGCGTTGCTGCTCCTTGCCCTTCTGCCAATACTCTATAGCATCGCAGGTTTTTGGCTGATACCCTTGTACATTGGCAAGGCCCTCCCTGAAAAACTGGCAGACCAGACTGGCATGCGGCTTACCCTGGACAATGTCGCCTTCAATCCCTTTAGCTATACGTTTTCCCTGCAGGGGCTTAAGCTCAATTCATCTCATGCCGGACCCGAGTCTCAGAATCTCCTGGCTATTGACAAGATTGAGGCCGATCTCGCCCCCCTATCCCTGCTGAGGAATAACCTAGTCAGCAATGCCCTGCGCATCGTTGGCCTGGACCTTAACATCATCCGCGCACAGGACAATCATTATAATCTCGAAGAATTGCTGAATGGCAAAGGCCCGGGTCCGTCCTCCGATATCATGAGTTTTTCCGAACTTCCCTTTCTCTTTTCACTCAACAACATCTCGATCAGAGAAAGTAAGATAACCTTTCAAGATACGCCATCGGCGGCGACCCACACCCTTGAACAAATCGAGCTCGACCTGCCGACCTTGTCAAACTTCCCCTTCCAGGTGGATGACTATATACATCCACGATTCTCGACCGTTATCAACGGCAGCAAGATTGAACTCACCGGTCAGGCGGCAATGCCCGGTTCTGAAGGCAAGGATGGTCTAAAAACCAAGCTTTCGTGCAATATCCACGCCCTTGACCTGCCGCTCTACAGCAAATATCTGCCTGCATCTCTACCGCTGCTCCTCACCAAAGGCATGGCAGACGGCAATCTGCAGTTTGACTTTACCCGTGACGCCACGAAAGGGGCTAAGATAGTCATCAGTTTTACAGGGGAAATCGTTGACATGGAATTGACCGACAAGGAAAATTCCTTTGCCATCAACCTGCCGGCGACCACCATTGCAGGTAATGTGTTACCGATGAGCGGTGCCCTGCATATACAAAATATCGCCATTCGACAGCCACATTGCACAGCCCGGAACACCCCGACAATTGAGAATCTGATACGCCTTGCACCTATCCTGGGAAGATCAACCGCCAAAACAAGCGCAGGAAAGCTGCCTGCATCTATCGATATCGATTCTCTCCATATTGAAGATGGAGATCTCACCCTCTATAAAGAAAACGAGAAAACCCCAGCCGCTGTCTGGACCTCTCTACAGTTCAGTATCAAGGACTTTTCCAGCGTCAACTCTGCCACTCAGCCAACAAAAAAAGGGAGCTTTAGTGTCAGTGGTGAAAAAAAAGATTCCTCCATGGCCTTTTCCTGGCAAGGGACATTTAATGACAACGATGTACCTGAAGGCCTTTTCAGGCTTGATAATATCCCCGCAGCAACGTTTTTCTCCGGAATCGGTGTGCATCTCGGGACGGTTGGTGCCGGAACGGCAAATCTGCAAGGAAAACTCTCTCTCGCAATAAAAGATTCAGCTCAAAAGGAGCTCGTCACAAATCTAACAGAGAGCGAAATCAATCTACAAGGCTTGACGCTTCTGTCAGACAAAGCCCCCTGGCTTGATGCCCCCATTCTTAAATTCACCGGATTCAGCAAAAATGGCTCTCGTGTTGATTTCGGCGGACTCCGCCTGGAAAGTGGCTCTCTCACCTTGCATAGTGAGAAGCTTCCTGAAATATTCAAAGAGTTTGCGGCAAAAGACAGCCGGATTTCCTTGAACAGCATCGATTTCAATGGAAAAATTACAGTCTTGGGCAAGACAGAAAAACCTCTCACTCTCAGCTCAGTGCTTTTACAGGCCACGAATCTGCAGGCGAAGACAGCCAACAAAGAGACTCTGATTTTTTCAGCAAAGATCAATGAAAATGGCATCATTAAGGCTAAGGGAACAGCACGTCTGGCCCCGTTCCAAGCCACTCTGTCTTCTGGATTCTCCGGAATTGCAGCTCAAACACTTCTCCCCTGGTTCAGCAACCTCCCTCTCCTGACAAAAGCGCAGGCCACCATAAGCGGCAAAGGAATCCTGACCATACCGGGGACTTCCTTTTCCGGACAGCTGCGACTTGACAATGCTGTCTTTACCGACGACAAGACTCCGCTTTTAAGTTGGAATACTGCAGATCTGCAAGGTTTTTCCTATACCGCGACACCGTTCCATCTCGGTATTTCGCTCATGGAAATCGCCCACCCCGTTATGACCTGGCAGCGGGCGGAAAAAGACGCAAGCCCTGGCGAAAAATTCGGTTCATTCCTGCAGAGCCTCTTGCCTGAAAAGGAAAAGGTATCTGCCCAGACCAAAGAATCGATCTCGATTTCCCAACTCGATATTCAGGAAATACGACTCAAAAACGGAGAGATACACTACAATGACAACAGGTTGTCGCCGCCATGGGCTGCGGAAATCAGCCAATTCGACGGTCTGATCTCCGCCCTGCACTCTTCCCAGACCAAAGAGCAGAGCCGATTCGCCCTCTCAGGGCATCTGAATGCAACTCCCTTCTCGGTTGAAGGATCAGCCGATTTTTTCAGTAACAATATGGCCGGACAGAGCACATTCAAGATCTCGGAGTTCCCCCTTTCTTCTTTCCAGCAATATCTTCCCCAGACTCTTGGCCTTGACGGCAGCCAGGGAACGTTCTCGCTTGAGCTTTCATCTCTCTGGAACAATGCCAATCTCACCCATAAGGCACGATTTTTATTCAATGATATCCATCCAGAATCCACTGCTGAGGATACAGCCTTAACCCTGGCCCTACTCAAGAACGCCGACCAACAGGTTGAACTCAGCGTGACTCCCGTCCACACCAGCCAGGAAACCGGCACTCCGATCCTCGTTGACACTCTCACCGCATTCCAGCGGCAACTGATCAAAGCCAAGGTATCACCCCTTCTTCTCGCCTCCGGGGACTATACCGATCTCGTCGGTAATGAATTCGCTGACTTTCAACCCGGCGGATTCATCCTGGCAGAAAAGGGACAGAAAATTCTCTCCCGGTTCTCCACCTTTCTGGCCGCCCATACCTCTGTGGGAGTTCGGATTACCGGCTGTGCTGATCGGCTTGTCGATGGAAATGCCCTAAAAAAACAGCTGGAAGACATTGAGGCAACGCGTGTCAGTAAAGAAAATGCCCGCCGAAAAACCGCCTGGCAGCATGAACGAGATCTTGAACAGGAACGGCAGAGGACCCAGCAGCAAACAGGCAGCAAGCAGGGAAGCACCAAAACTGACCTGCCTGCGCAGGTGCCCAATGATTACACACCCGTTTATCCGGAACCGATGATCATCGAAGAATCAATGCTTGTCAATCTTGCCAGACAAAGGGCCGCAAGGGTGCAGGCTCTCCTGACAGAAAAACTGGGACTCGACCCTGCGAGGGTCACGGTGACAGCCGAGCCCAAGGTGACTGCAGAGCCAAATAATCCTGGCAACCGAGCACTGATCAGCCTCAGCGCCTTCACTCCAACCAAGAACAAACCTGCCGCCCAGGAATCTCCCGGACAGTAAGCATGAGACGACACCTTCTCCCTTGGAAAACCGGGGCAATCACAACGACCGGAACTCACCGAAGAACATATGTGGATATTGAACTGGAAAGCACTCGAACCCTTTCTCTACTGGCTGGGCCTTCTTTCTCTTTGCACTTTTGTTATCAGTCTGGCCGGCATCCCCTGGCTGATCAGCAAACTCCCTCAGGACTACTTCATCCGCCATCTCACCTCCCCCCAAAAGCCTCTGAGCTGGAAATCCGGCCCATGCGCACTTTTCTGGTTGGTGCTGCGTAACTTTGCGGGGGGGATACTTTTTCTCGCAGGCCTGGCCATGCTGTTTCTCCCCGGCCAGGGTATCCTCACAATTGTCCTAGGAATTTCTCTCATGGCATTTCCTGGAAAACACCGACTGCTCTCGTATCTCACTACACATCCTCCGGTACAGCGGGGTCTCGACTGGATAAAGACCAAAACCGGGCACCAGGCCTTCATCTGGCCCGCCCAACGACCAGACCGGCCGTCTTCGACGGATCACTAGACGAGGTGCGTGACATGCCAGTCCGCTTCGGCCTGCACCACCACTTTCTTTCAACACCTTGCTGAGCCGACCTCACCGGCATTCTTTAGACTTTCACCGAAAGAGATTATTCCCACCTTTCTTGAGATGTTCAGAAAAGAGAACATTTTCGAAAATCAGGAATTATCTGCTCCCATTTTTCCATTATTACGTATAGTATCAAATATACAATCTCCTATGGGCCTTGTTCATTGCCGCAAATTCTATCCGAGCGATAAAGGTGATACGTCTTCCTATGAACAACACAGCACAAGATATCACGAGACTCATTCATAACCAGAAAAGCCTGCTCGATGTCATGCCGGCCATGGTCCTCATCACCAAAGGGCACGATTCACTCGAGTATATGAACCCCTGCGCTGTCCGTTTTTTCGGCAACCTCCAGCACGGTGAATCAAGCAATCGTGCACATACTGCTGAAGAAACGATCAACTCTCTGTTATTGTTGGTACGTAAAGGACAAACACTCAAAAAGATAGGCGAAAAGCAGGAAGATAAAATCAACAGCAACCATATCGAATATGCCCTGGCGCCTTTCATCGGGTATCGTGGTGATCAGCTTTTCTGGCTCTTCATCCACGATTTGACCGATGAAAAAACCCATATTGAAGAGCTCTCTCTCTTCCATAACAGCATTGAGACGATCCTCTCCCATAAGATCAACGAACTGAAGGAAAGCGAACGGGTTCGCCAAAGCCTATCACAGGAACTCAACCATCTGAAAGATCACCTAAAAAAACAACCGGCTGAAGGGACTATGATCGGCAGCAGCAAGGCTCTGCGCGAGTTGCGTGACATGGTCTTCCAAGTGGCCAAATCTGATGCCACGATTCTCATTACCGGCGAATCGGGAACGGGAAAAGAACTGGTGGCCAACCTGATTCGTGAGACAAGCAACAGGAACGAAAAACCCTTTCTGAAGATAAATTGCAATGCCATCAACGATTCCCTGCTTGAAAGTGATCTCTTCGGCTATGAGAAGGGTGCCTTCACCGGGGCCGACAGCAAACGTAAGGGAAAATTCGAGGTTGTCGATGGAGGCACCATCTTTCTTGATGAAATCGGCGATATCAGCCCACGAATGCAGGCAGCCCTGCCCAGAGTCCTGCAAGACGGAGAGCTTATCCGGGTTGGCGGAAATATGCCCATCAAGGTGGATGTCAGGATTATTGCCGCGACCAACCTTGACCTGGCTAAGGCCGTACAGGCCGGGGCCTTCCGCCTGGACCTCTATTATCGCCTGAATATCATCAATATCTCCATCCCGCCTCTGCGGCAGCGCAAAGAGGATATTGTGGATCTGGTGACGCACTTCATCCGGCGCTACCGTGCAGCTTTTAAAAAGGATATCAATTTCCTGCCACAATCGATCATTGACCGCCTTCTCAACCACGACTGGCCGGGAAATGTCAGGGAACTCGAGAATGTTATCCAGCGTGCTGTTCTCATGGCCAAAGGCAATATCATCACTGAAAACGAACTGCTCTTCGATATCCCGGCAGATGCAAAGCAGAGTACCTCCTCCACCTCCTACCTCCAACGCCTGGATGGACTTTCTTTAAAAGGAATCATTGCCGAAGTCGAACGCGAGATAATCGTGCATTCCCTGGAGAAAAACAGAGGGAATGTCGCTCAAACGGCGCAGGAACTGCAACTTGGCAAGACAGCTTTTTATGAAAAGATCAAACGCTACGACATAGCTCCGAAAGAGCTTAAATAATCACCAACTGAGCACATATATTGCATAGCATGAAGCAGGAGCAACGAACTGCATTATTAGCTGCTGAATTTTTCATATGAATACATATCATGGCCGAATATATTCCCCATAAGAGCTTCTGTCCTTTCTGGTCGCCAATCTCGCTGAAATGCAGTCTGTGCAGTGAGGGGCTTTTCATACCGCTCGATGATCATATCGAGGTGTATTGCAAGACCGAGGAATACCCTATGTGCCTGCAGTACAACCTCAGCCACGATTCAAACTTACTGTCCGACTCCGGAACCGACAATCTTTCCAGCGAAAACCGCCGCAAATATGACCGCATCGAAAGCACCCACCGCATTACCCTGGTGCGTCTGAGCGGCTCCGGCAAGATCGCCTCACACTTCTCCACCCCGGCAAGCACCATCGATATGAGTATGGGCGGTCTGCGTCTGCGCACCCAGGAACCGTTGATCAACGACACGGTTGTCCGGTTTTCATTTGATGATTCGGTTCCACAACTCCTGCAATCCGGCACGGCAACCATCAAATGGTGCTACAGACTGATTGACAGCTCCGAATATCAGGCCGGCCTGGCCTTTCGTAGCAACCAGACGGTTGAAGCTATGGGCATGTACCTGGGGGTACACAACCGCCTGCGTTAAGCCCTTCCTCCTTCTCTCCTGGCCATGGTCCGTCGCACCAGCCATACCAGCCCCAAAACCGGGATTCCCAGCACTGCTGTCACCATAAAAAACGATTCATAACCAAACGCCGTCACGAGAGAACCCGAATATCCACCAATCAATTTCGGCATCAGGGTCATGACGGAGCTAAAAATGGCGTATTGCACGGCGGTAAAGGAGATGCTCGTCAGGCTTGAGAGAAAGGCTACGAAAGCGGTGGTCGCCAACCCCGCACTCAGATTATCGGCGGCAATGACCACCGCCAGAAAAGAAATATCCGCCCCGGCCCCGGCCAGCAGCATGAACAGCAGATTGGTGATCGCAGAGAGAAAGGCCCCGAGAAAAAGGATCGAATTCACCCCGAAACGCAGGGTCAGCATGCCTCCCAGAAAACCACCGAGAAGTGTCATCCCCAAGCCAAAGGTCTGGGAAACGTAGGCTATAGCCTCTTTGCTAAAACCCATATCGAGATAAAAGACATTCGCCACCACTCCAAGCACGACGTCAGAGAGGCGATAAAATCCCACGAGTGCAAGCAAGAGCAGGGCAGGTTTCACCCCGTATCTGTTAAAAAAATCCTGCACGGGATGCGCGTAGGTCACAACAACCATCTCTTTGTCCACAAAGCGGGCCATTACACCACACCATGCCACAGCCGCAGCAGCAGCTAGCGCCATGACGAATCTGCAGATCTCGACAGCAAAGGCAGCAAATTGACCGAACAATGGAAATTGTTGCCGGAGAGATGCTTGCAGAGAACCGAAAGTGTCACCACCGACAAAAAACGTCAAGCCAAAGGCGGTAGCCGCCATGACGAACAGCACAAACAGCCGACGATATTGGCCAGGTGTATAAACATAGCGAAGTTCTTTCTTAACCGCAGGTTCAGCAATCCTCAGAGTGGTGATGACGCCAACCAACACCACCAGGGCCATCGCCAGATAGGTTATGCGCCAGGAAGCATAATCATATTTGGCTGAACTTGTACCAAGATGCGAGGCCAGCAGAAGTGAACCGGCCCCGGCGACGAGCATACCGATTCGATAACCGGCTATATACATCGAAGCCAGCATGGCCTGCATCGATGGCTCGACGCTCTCAATACGATAGGCATCAATGACAATATCCTGGGTGGCGGCCGAGAAACCTAACAAAACCGCAGCAAAAGCCATAACGGTCAGGTTTCCCGCATGAGCTGCAGGATCGACCATGGCCATCCAGGAAATTGCGGCCATGATAAAAATCTGGGCCAACAGGAGCCAGGCCCTGCGCCGACCCAGTTTCCGGGTAAGAAAAGGCAGGGGCATAAGATCGACAAGCGGAGCCCAGATAAACTTGAACGAATAGCCAAGAGCAGCCCAACTGAAAAACGTCACCTCGGATCGACTTGCACCAGCTTCACGTAGCCATACTGAGAGTGTGGAAAATATAAGCAGCAGTGGTATTCCCGCCGAAAAACCCAGGAATAGCATAGTGATAACCCTGGGATGAGTCCAGGCTGCGAAGGTTTGCCGCCAAGAGCGTTTATCTGCCTTTTCACCGCTCATTCTTGTCTTTTGCCCCCAATCCGATTATGATGTCGCTGTTATTACAGAGATGAAAATGCTATACTCATGCTAAGCCCTGCTCACACCCTCTTCTCTTGACCTGATACGGCAGAATGAGAACGAGCCGAGCGCGGGCTGAAATCGCATCTTTTACACCGCACAGTCTTATATCGCTACTTTTTCATTTATTAAAAGCCAGCTCAACTTCTTGCACAGCACGTTTTAGAGTAATGAATATTCAAATTTACAACACCTTATCCGGCAAGAAAGAACTTCTTCGACCGCTTGAACCGGGTCATGTCAAACTCTATGTCTGCGGCATAACCTCCTACGATTATTGCCACATCGGCCACGCTCGTTCGGCCCTCGCCTTCGACATGATCGTCCGCTACCTGCGGTATCGCGGTTATCGGGTTACGTATATCCGCAATTTTACCGATATTGATGATAAAATCATCAACCGGGCCGCCGAGCAGCAGACGACAACGGAAGAACTGGCCAACAGGTTCATCCAGGAGTTCTACACCGACATGGACAGGCTGGGCATTGATCGTCCCGACCTGGAACCCAAGGCGACCGAACATATTGCTGAAATGATCGACCTGATAACCGAATTGATCGATAAAGGCATGGCCTATCAATCAGGGACGGACGTTTATTACGCGGTGAACAGTTTTCCGGAATATGGCAAGCTCTCCCACCGAAATCTTGATGACATGCAGGCAGGGGCACGGGTCTCAATCAACGAGCAGAAAACCAACCCGATGGATTTCGTCCTGTGGAAAGGCTCAAAACCCGGCGAACCGACCTGGGATAGTCCCTGGGGACCGGGCCGCCCGGGATGGCACATCGAGTGTTCGGCCATGAGCCGGAAATATCTGGGCGATACCTTTGATATCCATGGCGGTGGCAAGGATCTCATCTTTCCTCATCATGAAAACGAGATCGCCCAGAGTGAGGGGGCCAACGGCTGTGCCATGGTCACCTGCTGGGTTCATCATGGCTTCGTCACCATTCGTGACGAAAAGATGTCGAAATCACTTGGCAATTTCCTGACCATCCGAGACATTCTGAATCATTATCATCCCGAAATCCTCCGTTTTTTCATCTTCTCGACCCATTATCGCAATCCTCTGGATTTCTCCGAGATGGCAATGCAGGATGCCTCAGCCGGACTCGAACGTCTCTACGCCTGTGTTGCCCAGGTAACCGATCTGGCCACGAAAGAAACTACGGAATCCAGGGGAATTCTCTCAGAAAAGGAGGGTACGGCTCTGGATGGCATGGAAGTCCGTTTTCAGCAGGCCATGAACAATGACTTCAACACGGCCCAGGCCCAAGCCATCCTCTTTGAAATGGTAAAAATCATCAACCGGATCTGCATAAATATGCCGCAGGTCCCAGCCGTGACAGATATGCAGGCGCTGAAATCCGCCGTGCATACCCTGAAAAATCTGGCGGGCATCATGGGACTGCTGCGAGAAGATGCTGTTTCTTTTCTCACGGCATTAAAGGAAAAAATGCTCGCCGGCCTTGATATTAATGAAGAAACCATCCTGGCATTAATCAGGGAAAGATATGCCAGTCGAGCCGATAAAAACTGGAAACGTAGCGATGAAATCCGTGATGAACTCCTGACCAAAGGAATAGAACTTAAAGACGGTCCGGACGGAACCACATGGGGCATCAAACGTTCTTGAATCCTCCTCTTTTTTCAGGTGAAGCCATGACACGATTTCCCGCAGTTGCCGACCGCTTCTATCCTGGCACAGCGAATGCCCTGACCACGACTGTCCAGGGGCTGTTCCCCACCGGGCATGTCCAGAAAAAAAAGGCTATTGCCGTTGTTTCGCCCCACGCGGGTTATGTCTACTCGGGCTTTGTGGCAGGCGAGGTACTGAATAGTGTCGAAATCCCGGAGACCGTGATACTCCTGGGACCAAATCATCATGGCCAAGGTAAACCTGTAGCCCTCTCCCAATCAACCTGGCACATGCCCATGGGGGATGTGCCGGTTGAAAAAGAGATCTCCACCGGGCTACAAACCGCTCTCTCCTGCATTCAGCTAGACGAAACAGCGCACCGATATGAACATTCGCTGGAGGTGCAGATCCCCTTCCTGCAGGCCTTGCAGAATAACCTCAGCATCGTCCCTTTAGTGATATCGCACATTTCCTACCCACTCTGCGTCGAAATTTCCCTGGCCCTGGCCCAGGTCATCGCCGCATCGGATAAAGAAGTGCTCATTGTAGCCTCCAGCGATATGACCCACTATGAATCCCGAAAGATGGCAGGCCAGAAAGACCGCCTTGCCCTCGACCGAATAGAACAACTCGATGCCAGCGGATTGTACCGCACGGTAATGGATCACCGGATTTCGATGTGCGGGGTCATCCCGGTCACCATCGCCCTGCTGACAGCTGTGCATTTAGGAGCCAAAGAGGCTCGGGTACTGACCTATACAGATTCGGGTGAAGTATCCGGAGATACGGATCAGGTTGTGGGATATGCCGGAATAGTCATTTCCTGAGACCGGGAGCAAAAACCTGTTTTTTCTTGACAGAGAATGCTATTTCTTCTATATATCTGACCGCATCGCATGCCCCACGCTGGGGGATGGTCTAATGGTAAGGCGGCGGACTCTGACTCCGCTTATCGAGGTTCGAGCCCTCGTCCCCCAGCCAATTTCTTTTAGCAACTGAAATATAACCCACTGATATAACGAAAGTTTTGTCAGTGGGTTTTTTTCTTTATTTTTTAGAAAAAAACCACTGGTACATTAGGTGGTACAACTTGCTAATATGAAACTCCCTTCCTATTTACATCTCAATCAGTATGGCATTTAAAAGGTGTTGAAAAGTAACTTGCCATACGCGATTTTCAGCTTCCCAAGATGCCCAAAGTGGCATTTTTCCGATTTTCACGCCGTTGTTGCCCTATGGATTCAATTGCAAACAACCCTGTTCGATATGTTTACGTCATTGAATGAATCCATTGCCCTGAAGAGAAACAGATCCCGGGATATCTTCCATTCACAAACTATCAAAATTCAGCAGATGGAAAAGGAATTATCCGGTCTTAAGAAACACAACCGAGAACTTCAAGATATTGTCAACAATCAAGAAAAACATATTGAAGAACTCCACTTATTGAATATCGATAACTGCCGGGAAGACTCACTTCAAACCAGCAAATCCTTTTCAGAATGGCCTTCAACAACAGTTTTTTAGAGGATTGACGGATTCCTGCGGCCCCACAAAACAATTGAAAAACACCTCTCTACCTTGATACATCCAGTCATCACCAGTACATTCCAAGGACTTTGGGAGGTAGAAAAGTTAAAGGAAAGATAGAATGAGGGTTTTTAGCAGTTGACAGTAGCGGAGTGATACAGTAGTTTGCCGCGGTCCTTGGGTGAGGTTGAGTTGATGCCAGCGGGAGCTGAGATTGA
>JAUYSF010000423.1 GCA_030696435.1 Desulfoprunum sp.
GATATCCGCAGACTGGTGACCCAAGCAGCATTGGACAATGATTTTGCATTACTTTGCCCGGTCCCACGCAAACCGGTGCTTAATTCTCTCGCGACCGCATTGATGCGCATGGCGGCATGAGACTTTTATAGGAAACTTCAGATACAATGTATGCGGATAAATTTCAGCGGCAGAGGGAAATCTGACCGCTTCGCCGTCTGGAGGGAGAGCAACGGGAAAGCAGTCAGTGAGGGAGAGAGGGGCGGAGGCGACTGACTGGCTACTCTTCATAGACGGCGTATTCGGTTTTCACACCGAGCAAATGATCAATTTCGTTCTGGACATTGATTCTCTGCTCGTTGTTGACCCAGGAGTTCCAGTCTTCGAGAGAACGCCAGGTGCTAATGACCATGCATTCATCTTTCTTGTCGAGCCTTCTCAGAGTTTCGCCGTAGATATATCCCGGTTGGCCGAGGGTCAGGCTTCGCAATTTCTTGAGCAAGACGGTTAACTCAAGTACATGTTGAGCAGACACATGACGTTTGATGAAAATTTTTACTGTCATTGGTATTCTCCTTTTTGCAGTGTATGGGGATGCAGCCGACCCCAATCGGAAAAAGATGGTAAAGAGAAGAGCAGGTGGTCTCCGAGCGCCATAGTCGCCAAACCTGACGTCATATCAGAGACATAGGAGCCTCTTTTTAGAATATTGGTTCCCGCCTGTTTTGTAAAGGGGATTAATCATTCGGTGATAGAAAATACTCATAGCAAAAGACAGGGAGCTTCAGGGGCGTAATTCTAATAGTACTTGGGATCCTGCGGTATAATTATTTCCGCATCATCTCAATCACTTCCAGTAGACCGAAACATTCTCACAGGCATCTTTCCACCAAAGACCTTTGCCTGTCTGACCAAAGACGTTATTGCAATAGCCATCTGCTGCCGGAAATTGCGAGGCGTAAAATCGGTGCAGCAAAAATGCGGCGCTCAGCTTGCAGAACATTCCAGGAGCAGGTAAAAAGGGTCTGTTTGTTCCCGATTCTCGCCTCCACTTACAATAGGATTGAATAATGAGTGACGAAAAAATTCCCTTGCGGGATAGGATAATTGTGGCCCTTGATGTGGAAAATCACGCTATGGCCAAAGAGATGGTGAAAAAATGCGAGTCACACACCGGCTTTTTCAAGGTGGGGCTCCAGCTTTTCATGGCCAGCTGGTTTGAGACTGTTGACTGGATTGTTGATCGTGGTCACAAGGTGATGCTTGATCTCAAGTTCTTTGATATTCCTGAAACTGTCAAGTTGGCGGTGGAACAGGTGAACAGCAGGGGGGTGACTTTTGCTACGATCCACGGCAATGATCCGATCATCCGGGCAGCGGTTGCGGCCCGGGGTGATATGAAGCTCTTGGCGGTCACTGTCCTCACCAGTTTTGGTGAAGAGGATATGCGGGCTATGGGGATGACGCAGTCGGTCGAGGATCTGGTGTATTATAGGGCCAAAAGGGCCTTGGAGTTGGGCTGTGACGGAGTTGTCTCTTCAGGACTTGAGGCGGGCAGATTGCGGACCAATTTGGGTGACAGACTGCTCATTGTCACTCCAGGTATCCGGCCTGGAGATAATGTCAGCGAGTCTTTGGATGACCAGAAGCGTATTGTCACGGCTGGCATGGCGATAAAAAACGGGGCGAATTACGTAGTTGTCGGTCGGCCGATTACCAGGGCAGAGGACCCTGCCCGGATTCTTGAGGCGATGCAGCAGGATATCGCAGTCTCTTAGAGAGCTGATTAACAGGGATTACTGTTTTTGAACTCCTTTCTTCTTTTGTCTGCTCGATATCCCAATTAATATGGCACGCCATTGCAGAACTCGTTGTTGCCATGAGAAGTACAAGGTTTGAAGGCGAAGAGGTATTTTAAAGCGAGAGAGGAGATATCAGCCAGCCTTTCCTGACAGACTGGCTGATATGCAGGGAATTATTAGAACTTAAAGCCAATCGAAACATTTCCTGAGGTCTGGGTACTTTCCGACTCTTCGGTAACTGTGGCGTAAGGGACTCCATAGAAGGATTGGCCTGTCGTGCCGTCAACCTGGATATTCAGATAATGAAAACCGGCTTCGAGGAACAGGGCTGGAGTGAACATGTATTTACCTGAAAAATCAAACATGTATGCGTTTCCATCCATGTCTCCTGAGCTGATTTTGTTACGTAAGAGATGTTCGTCAGTATCTTCGGCATTGACGAGAGGCGAGTAGGAGAAACTTCCAGCCAAGGCGAACTTGGGGGTAACTTGGAGGTCGGTTCCGAGCTTGAGATACGGCATTGTGTAGGTCATCTCGTAGGCAATAGCAACTGAACCATCGCCATAGTACTCCATACCTGGCAGGCCTGACGGTGAGTATTGATGAATGAGTTTGCCATCATAGTTGAAATTTTGATAAAGTAAGCCAAGTCCTGCATAGAAGGAAATGGTATTGCGTCTCATGAAAGTCCAGTCGACATCCACATCCATTATAAAGGCATCAAAACTGGAGATCTCGGATTCGGAATACACATCCAACCGACCGGGGTTGCCTGCAGTGAGCCAGTCCGAATCAGCCATATTGTCACCGGGGGTGGTGAGATTCTTTTTCAGAGTGCCATTGAGCCGCCACTGATTGTTGAGTGTAGCGTGGCCTTCGAGTCTGGCCAGCCAAATATCCAGGGGCCATGCCAGTTCACTGATTGGGAAGTAACCGTCATTGAAAGTAACGCCTGACGGAGATGTAACCGGATATCCGATCTGATAGGTGGTATCGCCAGTCATGAGCTCTGTACCGGCAGAAAGGTTGTAGATCACACTGTTTTTTGTAATCATTGGCGAAGAGGTCGCGGCATCAGCCATTGTGGTGCTACCGGTCAGAAACAACATTCCAAGTCCAAGAACTGCAGCCGTGCTGTGATAGAATCGTTTCATTGAAGATTCCTTTTTGTTTAAGGTGAGTGGCCTGAGGACGGAGACGTACAGTTCACCATCCTCTTGTATAATTCAAAAAAAAAACAACACTTATTTTTTCACTATAATATCCTAGCCAATTTAGCACACTTTGAAAATGAAAAAAAGACTGTTGCGAGAGAGACTTGTCTGTCTCTGCCTGCTTGTTTCTGTTCACGGTGCCCAGGCTACTGAAAGTGATTGTCCATTAGGGTTTTCTGCGGGGACGATCATGGTCTGCCAGACCGAACAGGCTATTGGTTTTCGCTGGGTTAAAGGAAAATGGAAATCCACTGATTTCATTGCTGATAGCTATATCATTGAGAAGCGAAATATCCGGGTAGCGGGAAAAGGAAGCGCTGGCTGTCAGGGCATGTTCACCAGGGCAAATGTTATCTCTGGCAATAAAGAGGCCTCTATGCCCGGATGTTATGCCATTCACCGCCGTGGCCAGGATTCCCATGAAGTTCGAGAACAGATTTGTACCGAGAACATGGTTAAAGAAGGAGGGAAATGGTTGGTTCGGAAAATCAGCTGTGAAAGATTCACATTCAACCCCAATGGCTGGTTTCATCGGACCTCGTTGCACGGCGATCTGGCTGATATACCCATAGGTGGCGAGAAAGACCCCCTTTCAGTGGCTGTCGGTCATTGCCACACCGTTCAGTAGTCGGTGGCGGGTTTTAATAAATCAGTTTCTGATGAAATGGCTCCTTTACAGGCCTGCAGTCTCCAGTTGCCAGACACCTTGCAGATGTTTGATACCCTGATGGTTAGTCAGGTCGAGATGGATCGGCGTGACGGAGACAAAACCGTTATGGACGGCCGATACATCGGTATCTTCGGATGAATCCCTGAGCGGGGTGCCGCCACCGATCCAGTAATGTTTGTGGCCCCATGGATCGAAGGTTTCCTGGATACTGTTTTCCCATAGTCTCCGGCCCTGTCGGGTAACGGTGAAGCCCTTGAACAATCCACCTGCGGGGATATTGACGTTGAGCAGGGTGTTGTCCGGCAGCCCGTCCATCAGGATCCTGCGGGCGAGACAGGTTGCGACTTGTATGGCCAGGGAATAGTCGTATGGCGGATCTCCGGCAAGTGATAGGGCTAGGGAGGGGATAGAGTACATCGTTCCTTCAATAGCCGCTGAGACTGTACCGGAGTAGGTAATGTCATCGCCAAGATTTGGTCCGGCATTGATGCCTGAGACGAGCAGGTCAGGTTTTAGCTCAAGAAGCTTGCCGATTCCTACCGCGACGCAGTCCGTGGGTGTGCCGTCAAGGGTGAACATATTCTCCCCGAGTTCACGTACCCTCAAGGGACGACTCATGGTGAGAGAATGAGAGACAGCCGAATTATCCCGTTCCGGCGCCACCACCACCGTCTGTCCGAGGGCGGTCATGGCCTCCTGCAGGGCCTTTATACCCGGACTGTTGATTCCGTCGTCATTGGTAACCATAATAATCGGCATTGCTCGTATCCTTTTATGAAAGTGGAAATTCCGGGTTTGTTCAGGTGGTGCTTCCGACTGGTCTGATCTCCTGCTCAATGATCTGCCAGAAAGATCGCACGATGGGATTGCGGGTATTTTTGCTGAGAACGCAGGCCCCGACGGAAAAGGGCGCAAGTTGCGGTGAAACCTCCAGGATCTTTACCTGATCCTGGAGCGGACTTTTTTCCAAAACGAGACGGGGGATGATGCCGACTCCGCAACCCATACTCACCATGGCGATAATAGCCTCGTTGCCGGCGACCTGGGAATAGATATTGGGCTGGACGCCCTTTGCCGCGAACCAGCGGTCGGCCCGTTGCCGGCTCAGACCCCGTTCTGCCAGGATCACCGGGGTTTTGCGCCAATCAATGGCCTTGTCATGATAGATCACGATCTCGGGGAATTGCTCGGGCATGATAAAGATGAGCGGGGTCTTGATGATCTCGATAAATGCAAGTTGCTCCCTGTGCTGATCGGGGAGGGCGGCGATAGAGATATCGGCCTCGCCGTTCTGCAGCTTACTGATGGCCATGGCGGCATCGCCGGTCTGCAGATGGATGAGCACCTCGGGATGGGCCTTACGGAATTGCGAGAAAATATCGGGGAGCACCCCGAGTAAGGCGGTCACCGAACAGTAGAGGGACAGTTCGCCGGCCAGGGCCTTGTCGTCAGCCAGACTGCTCTGCAGTTTCTGCCAGTGCTGGAGCGCCTCTTCCGCGTAGTCTCTGAAGAGTATTCCGGCCGGTGTCAGACTGACCGAGCGCCGGTCGCGAATGAACAGTGGCCGGCCGATTTCGTTTTCCAGGCGCTGCACCGTGCGGGTCAGGCCGGAAGGGGTGATATTGCAGGCCTGGCTGGTCTTGCCGAAATGCAGGGTGCGAG
>JAUYSF010000435.1 GCA_030696435.1 Desulfoprunum sp.
GCGATAGTCTCTAGAGATATACGTTTTAGGATCCGTTCTCACAGTCGCTTGAATTATTGCGCTGGCTTGGGCTTGCCGGCTTCCCCGGACGATGGAATATCATCCCAGAAAGAAGACGTTTTTTGCTGACTTGCCGACGGGCCGGAGGAAACTGACGGTCCTGCGACGTTCTCCTTCCCGGCAGATTCAGGCCTGTCCTCAACCTTCTGAGGCCCTTGAGGCGGCATATTTCCAGCAGGTGGCTGAGTGAGATATCCCTTGATTGTTTCAACCGTAATTGCCGGAGCCTTCTGCATCAGGGCCTTGCGGGCATCTTCATTGCGTATCAACTCCCGGGCAATATCGCTGGCTACATTCAGCTCATCGCAAGTCTCACAGGTCCGCAACATCTGACTTTCCGGGGCCAGAACCGTGCCAAGAATCATATGCACAAGGACGACGAGGAGTATGCCTTTGGCAAATCCGAGCACGCCACCAAGCAGCCGGTCAAACCAGCCGGTCATGGTGATCTGAATGACAAAGCTCAGGCCTTTCCCGAGAAGCATGGCAAGGATATAGGTTGCGATGAAGAGCAGGGCATAACTGCACAGGAAAACCACCTTGGGATTCGAGGAAAAATCTCGTAAAAAAGGGAAGAGTTTGTCATGATACTGGCTGGCAAAGATATAACCGAAGTACAGGGCCACAAGCCCGATAACCTGCTTGAGAAAACCCAGCCAGAGACCACGGCTGACCAGGAGTAAAAGTGCTCCCAGTACCATAAAATCATAGGTTGTCACATTGGTGCCGATTTCCATATACCACCCTGTTTGAATGAACCCCGCAGGCATGCAGTCGAGGTAGCGAATATCCGCTATTAGTTAGCAAAAACTGTTGAAATTGCAAGTTGTTTCTAACCGACGCCACGACTGAGGCACCATGCCACGCCCTGACAAACTCCCTCTCCTGCGATTATCGATGCTTCTGTCACAGGTTTTGCCGCAATCCCGGGCAGAGTCTGTCCTCTTACAGCTCGTACAGCCGGAAGACTACCTCTGCCTTCTGGCCCAGCGCTCATCAGACCAAATCGAGCTCTCCCCTCAGGAGTTTGAGACGCTCAAGGCCTTCAAGCTGCCGAAACGCAGGTCCCAATGGCTAACCGGCAGACTCTGCGCCAAGCAGGCGGTTGTCGGCTACTGCAGGAAATATCTGCCGCATCTGCCTGAATTTTACCAAACCCATATCCATATCAGAAATGCCTCAACAGGCAGACCTGAGCTCGATGGCAAGCAGCTACCGCCTGCACTGCATGGCCTCGACATCTCCATCTCGCATAGCGGTGACTATGCCATAGCGCTGGCATCTTCGGCTCCATGCGGAATCGATATTCAACAGCGGTCGGAAACCCTGACGCGAGTCCGCGATCGTTTCTGCCTGAAGGAAGAAGAGGTCATTCTGCAAAGACAACTCCCCACTCTCGACAGTTTATGGCAGTTGACCTTGCTCTGGGCTGCAAAAGAGGCGGCCAAAAAGGCCCTGAGTTGCCATGAAATGCCGGGCTTTCTCCAGTTTATCCTGACAGATATTGGAAAAATTAAGAGCTCCGCCTTTATTTTTTATTTCCAGCATGACCGGCAGGGGCTCCTTCCCCTTGTGGCCCTGCGAATCGCCGTCACTCATTTTGATGATTATGCCCTGGCCATTTGTCTCCCTGAGGAGGATTTCCGTGCCTGAACTGCCTGAGGTCGAAGTTATCTGTCGTGGCATCCGCCCGCATCTTCTTGGCCGCTCTATCGAAAAGATATCCCACAACGGCAAGATGCTGCGCTTGCCGGTACCCGTTGATGCGATGCGGCTGCATCTGGTCGGCCGGGAAATAGTTGAGGTGAAAAGACGGGCAAAATACCTGCAGATCATCGCCGACAACGGAACTATTCTCATCATTCACCTCGGTATGACAGGCAATCTCAGCTTCTTTGGCCCGGATACCCCTCCCGCTCGACATGACCATGTCCACCTGCTCCTTGATAACGATTTGGAGCTGCGCTATAACGACACCCGGCGATTCGGCTCCCTGCACATTCTCACCGGCCATGAGGCGGAGGATATCGAGACCACGTTTTTCAGCACCACCGGCCCTGAGCCTTTCAGTACCGCCTTTTCACCGGAGTACCTGGTAAATCTCGCACGCGGAAGAGTCATGCCGGTCAAGTCGTTTCTGATGACCAACCAGATCGTCGCCGGTGTCGGCAATATCTACGCCAATGAAAGTCTTTTTCAGGCGGCCATCAGCCCGCAGCGCCCCATCTCGACAATCTCCCGTACAAGCTGGCAGCATCTCATCACCTGCATCCGGCAGATCCTGAGCCAAGCTATTGAGTGCGGCGGCTCAACGATCAGCGATTTTGTCAACGTCAGCAAAGAGAGCGGTTATTTCCAGATGAACTTCCAGGTCTATGGCAGAAAAGGCCAACCGTGCAAGAGGTGCATCGCAGAGATCAACAAAAGCCAGATAGGCGGCCGAGCGAGTTATTATTGTCCGAAATGCCAGAAATAACCTCGCCTGCAGCTGAAAAAGCAGGCGAAATAAGATCGAGTGACAAAAACGCAGGTTTCAAATCTGGTGAGGCATATACTTTTTACACAGATCTTCCGTCAGCAGCTGATTAAATTGGACATGCACGCTGTAATCGTCATAGAGATGAAAAGAAACCCGCACGACCCTGCCAATCGCTGAAACAATCGTTGGCTCATCGCCCTGCCCGCCGACAATCGACAGCAAAAGGTATCTGGCCAACAGGGCTCTGGCGGTGGCCTTCTTGGAACATCGCATGGTGAAACAGCTGCCGGCCATCGAGATATCCGAAAGCCCACCATGAAAAACAACCTCTGATTTTTTCCCTTCTTTGGTCAGAAGGGTCGCCGCCACCTTACCTTCAGCGGGATATCGATCGTAGTGCCGCTTCTCCAGCTTCTTGCTGCGCAAAATCTCGTCCACCCTGCCGCTTTTCAGACAAAAATCGATGAGTTTCTCGTAAAGACCTGGGTATTTATCTTCCCAACCATCAGCCGCACTGCTATCGAGGCACATAAGATGGACCTCCGAGTGGGTGATGGCGGACGCCGAGCAGAGAGAAATAGTGGAAAAGGTATATTCACCCAGAATATCACCACGGCCAATCTGGGCCAGCACTATATTTCTGCCATCCTTGGGAAAGAAAATCGTGACCTGCCCCCTATCGATAAAAAAAAGTCTGTTGTTTATCTCTCCGTGCTTGAGAAGTATTTTTTTCGGCGGTAAGATATACTGTTTCATGCTGTAATAAAGACAGTTGCGCTCTTCATCGCTCAAGTTGTCGTACAGCTTGGCCCAGGTCAGCAAATGAACTCGGTCAATGCCCGCTGTCATTTCTTCTTCTATGATCGTGGAAGATTTGATGATTTGACTGAGCGCCATGGGATCGATTTCGATGATTTTGTCTCGCAACTGCTCGGCACGTTTGAAATCTCTGGCCTTTGCCAAGACCTGGATCTCGGCAAAAAGCTTTTTGATAATCTGCGAGGTATCTTCTTTGGCTGACGGATTGGGGGGCTGGGTAAGTGGAGACACAGGAGGTCCTCCTCTCGGGGTAATGATGGAATTGCTGGTTCAGTCAGGCGATCAAACGCTTATGCTGTAATAATAGGCATTTTACACAGAAATTTCAAATGGAGAAGTCTTGCCGGCCGTTTTAAGGCAATTTCTCGGAATTCCGGAGAGGAAGAGCAACTGTCATTTAGGCCGAAGCAAAAGGCGAATACGCCAGATGCACTTCTACCTCAGAGCTGGGCTGATAAACACTCCGGCCAGGAGGGAACAAGATAAAACACGTGGCAATTTCCAGCCGACCGGCCAGCCGGACACAAGCAAATCCGCCTGCAAAGCTGAGGATTCCTGCCTTGAGATGCAGCACATCATTGTTCTTCATATCAACCCGCTGCTCCAACCTCGCCTGCATGGCGACGGGACCACAGTTTTTCATGCCTTGTAATCGCAAGAGCGCCGGTCCAACCATCTCGTTCATCAGGGTTCGCACAGCCCCCGGTGGCCCGGGAAGCCCAAAAACCAATGTGTCCCCAAGCCTACCAAACAGCGCTGACCTTCCAGGCCGCATATTGAGAGAGCGGAAAAGTACTTTACCACCGGCCAGGTAAAAGGCCTCCTCCAGTAGATCATACTTGCCGGGCCCCATGCCGCCGGTGCTGATTACAACATCGAATGATGCCGATTTGAGCTGATCAAACATCAGCCCCAGTTTCTCCGATGTATCGCTTACAATCCCGAGATCTTCACCCTCGGCCAGGAACTGCGGGATAAGCCCACCGAGCAAATAGCGATTCGTCGATATCTTCAGCCCAGGTACAAGCTGCTCCGGGGAGCCAACAAGTTCACTCCCGCTGCAGAAAAAACCGACACGCGGCTTTCTATATACCTCGATTTTTGTATGGCCGGTTGCTGCCAGCAGGGCCAGGTGTTCCGGCTGCAGGACTGTCCCGGCCTCAGCGAGCAGATCACCTTCGGCTATCTGCTCCCCCTTCTTCTGAATAAAAGTGTTTTTTCTCTGCAGGGCATGGGCAGGAACCGTCACCTTCCCGCCTTCTACCATACAGTCTTCCTGCGGTACCACCCGCACACCGCCTTGCGGAACCATCCCGCCGGTCATGATGCGGCAGGCCGTCCCTTCAGACAATATGATTTTTTTTATACTGCCTGCCGGGGCCTCCTCACCGATGACCTGAAACCGCCTTCCGGTCTCAACCGCATCCCCGTCAGCGGCAATTGCATAGCCATCCCGGCCCGATTGATCGTATCCAGGCTGGGGGACTTTTGCAGACAGGAAAGATTTTGCGACCCTCTTGAGCGCTTCATTGATAGAAACAGCCTCACCACCCAACAAAACAGCATCGGCAGCTATGATTTCATGGGCAATGGGAAGATCAAGCGGATGAGACACAACTCACTCCTTTTGTGGAAGCCATACCGTTCTTCGATATGGCAGATATCTTGTTACCGCTGGGGTCACTCTTCGGCGCTGACCGAGAATGACGCTCTACGATTCCCTCACCGACCATTTGGCGCAAGCTGCCATCCGTTACATCGCAAACTTCGATTCGTTGGGATCCTGGCGAAGAGCCTGTGCCACGTTTTGACACTCTTCACGAATAAGACCGCATAAAAATGTCCAGAAGACCGCATTCTCAACCGTTTCCGTAACGATCTTCGCAGGCAGGAAGCGTTTCATCTCGCCGATAAATTCCTG